>NZ_JBBOPI010000001.1:3440000-3741044 GCF_038003525.1 Solibacillus sp. FSL H8-0538
CTTCTAGCAGTAACATACGGAAGTCCTTATCACGATGCTTATACCCTAATCCTTGAATATGTAAATGGTAGTGGCAAAGCTCATGTAAAATAATGCCCCGCAATTCATCTATTCCAAAATAATCATACAGCTTTTTATTTAGTTCTATATTATGTGATCTTAACAAGTATCGGCCTCCCGTTGATTTTAAACGGTTATTGAAATAGGCATTATGTAAAAACGGCCGATTAAAATACTGTAATGATAAATCTTCTACTAATTGTTGGGCTTGTTCATCCGTCAACATCTCTCCCCCTTAACATGGCACATCTTTCCCCAAAAATAGAGCAAGCTGATGTCCTATTTTATGTTGTTAAGAACGTTACACTTTCTCAAGCAAAAAAGTGCGCACGAAAATCTGCGCACTTACTATTTTAGTCCATTTGAGCTTCTGGTGGTAGCATTGTCAAAGAAATACGGCCTTTATTTGCTTCTACCTTTTCTACCCAAACGGTTACGATGTCACCAAGAGCAACTACTTCAAGCGGATGCTTGATTCTACGCTTTTGCAGCTTTGAAATATGCACTAAACCATCCTGCTTCACACCGATATCAACGAAAGCACCGAAGTCCACAACATTGCGGACTGTCCCTTGTAGCTCCATACCTACTTGTAAATCTTCCATCTTTAATACATCCGTTTTTAGAAGCGGCTGCGGGAATGCATCACGGGGATCACGCGAAGGCTTCATTAATGTATCGACAGTATCCTTCACGGTTACTTCGCCCACGTTTAATGTAGCACTTAGCTCTTGTACATTTAGCTTACAAATTGCTTCTTCTGCTTTTTTCGTGCCAACATCCTTTTTCGTAATACCCGCTACTTTTAAAATTTCCTCCGCTAGCTTATAGCTTTCCGGGTGAATACCTGTTGCATCTAGTGGATTTTTTGCCTCCGCAATACGCAAGAAGCCAATTGCCTGTTCAAATGTTTTTGCACCAAGACGCGGAATTTTCTTTAGCTGCGCACGAGAAGTGAATTTTCCTGCTTCGCCGCGGACATTGACGATATTTTCGGCGACTGTTTTTGATAAACCTGAAACGTATTGTAATAGCGAAGCAGACGCTGTATTTACATCAACTCCAACTTGGTTAACAGCTGTTTCTACAATAAATGTTAAAGAGTCTGCTAACTGTTTTTGCGATACATCATGCTGATACTGGCCAACACCAACTGCTTTTGGCTCAATTTTCACAAGCTCTGATAATGGATCTTGTAGACGACGCGCAATCGATATGGCACTACGCTGCTCCACCTGTAAATCTGGGAACTCGGCACGTGCCACATCCGATGCAGAATATACCGATGCACCGGCTTCATTAACAATAACGTAAGCAGCATCCGTTTCAACTTCTTTCAATAGGTCTGCGATAAATTGTTCTGTCTCACGAGAGGCTGTTCCATTGCCAATCGCAATAATGCTAATCGGATACTTTTTAAGAATTTCTTTTACGACCGCTTTTGATTTTACGATATCAGGCTTTGGTGGATGTGGATAAATCGCTGTCACTTCTAGCATTTTTCCAGTTTCATCGACAACAGCTAGTTTACAGCCTGTACGGTATGCTGGGTCTACCCCTAATACCATTTTCCCACGCATAGGTGGCTGCAGTAATAAATTACGTAAGTTCTCAGAGAAAATATGAATAGCCTGCGCTTCCCCTTTAGCTGTTAACTCTCCGCGTAACTCCCGTTCAATCGATGGCTGGATAAGACGCTTATAGCTATCCGCAATAGCAAGCTTCACTTCATCCACCGATGTCCCGCTAAAATTGCGTGGAATCCACTGTTGTTCCATGATTTGAGTTGCTCGCTCAAGTGGTACCTGAATAGCCGCACGAAGAATATCCTCTTTTTCCCCACGATTAATCGCTAAAATACGGTGTGGTACAATACGGTGAATAGGTTCCTCATATTGATAATACATTTCAAACACTTGCTTTTCGTCTTCTTCTGCATTTTTTACAGACGTTTCAAGTTTCCCTTCGCGCCAGGATAGCTGACGTAACTTATCACGCACTCCCGCATCATCTGCAAAACGCTCGGCTATAATATCACGTGCTCCATTTAGTGCATCCTCTACGGTTGAAACACCATTTTCTTCATTAAGAAATGAAGCAGCGATAGTCGCGATGTCCCCCTTAGTAAATTGCATTATTTTATCTGCGAGCGGTTCCAGACCACGCTCTTTTGCAATCGTTGCTTTCGTACGGCGTTTTTGCTTATACGGACGATATAAATCTTCCACGCGCTGCAAGATTGTTGCACCATTAATTGCTGTAATTAACTCTTCTGTTAGCTTGCCTTGCTCCTCGATTAAACGTGATACTTCTTCTTTTCGATTTTCTAGTTGCTGTATGTAATGATAGCGATCTTCCACCGCTTTAATTTGAACTTCATCTAATGAACCCGTCGCTTCTTTTCGGTAACGTGCAATGAACGGCACAGTATTGCCATCCTCTAAAAGTTTAATGACCGTTTCTGCCTGATGCGGCTTTACTTTTGCATCGTTTGCAATGATTTGTAGCATTTGTTTATGTTCCATTTTTCCACTACCCTTCTTTGTTTATTACATTTATCCCGCATTTCCGAGGAATAATACCCATGCTGATTGAAGTTCCACTTTATTTTACCATTTGATTACACTTGAACGTAAGTTAGTTCCATTCGATAAACCTACCTTACTCGCGAAAGCAGGCAAATTGATGTCCTTTCATGAACACTAAAAAACGAGTCTACTTTTTATAAAGTAGACTCGTAGTATAAGAACATAATGAACACCACCACTCGAGTCAAAATTGAATAATTCATCAAGCGCTTGGTAGGTAAGCGCCCTCTCCATTACCTCTAATACATCTTCTGCTCGTACGTCTAAATAAATTACTATGAAGATCGCCGTAACTCGGTCGTTAATGCTTCAACCGCCGATTTTAATATCGTAGTCCCCGTTCTATTATTCCATTAGAAACTCAAACCGCCCATGTTTTATTATATAAAAAACGTTTAATTTCCCTAGTACTCTAAATTATTTTCTGCTAAATCCATTTCTCTACTCGAATGGTTGTCCCTTTGTTGACGAAAGATTGAACATCCATATCGTCCATCAATTGTCGCACTCCTGGTAAACCCGCACCTAAGCCGCCTGATGTCGAATAACCAACCTCCATTACCTTGCGTACGTCTCCTATTCCAGGCCCTTTGTCTGAAGCTGTAATTCTAATTCCTTCTCTATCATTTTCGCTAATTCTTTCTATTGTAATCTTACCTGCACGAGCATATAAGTAAATATTACGTGCCAGTTCACAAATCGTTGTCGTAATCTTTGCCTGATCAAGTGTACCAAATCCCACAGACTTAGCTTCGTTACGACCGAGTTGACGTGCCGCTACAATATCCCATTCCGTGCTTATCTCAATAATAGCCTTTTTACTCATCACTGTCCCCCAATTCCAGTTGGAGATTCATTGGTGCTTGAATAATCCCTTTTTGATTCATTTCGAAAATATACTTTCACAAGTTACAATCAATTAATAGCAACAATTACGATACTTCTATCTATTAATATACCGAAGCAACCAGTCTATAGTATCCAACTAAGTATAGTACGATTTTTAGTTATATCGTTAAATTTTTAAATATTTTAAATATTTAATTGATTATAATACAAAGAACCAAAAATTACTCGTTAAACATTCTACCTTTGAATAATATATTTACTTGTTTATACTTTCGTTGTATCACATATCGTTTTAAGTTTTTCGATTATTTTAAGAAAAGAATATGAAAAAACATCGAAACAAGTTGTTTCGATGTTTTTTGGTTTTTTTATGTATTAAAATTTAACTAGCCCTAAACTGATTTCAAGTGCAACATCTACTTTTTCCATCAATTGTGCATCAAGCTGTGTAATGCGATCTGTTAACCGCGACTTATCAATTGTACGCAATTGCTCAAGCAAAATTACCGAGTCCCGCTCAAAGCCATATTTTTTGGCATTGATTTCAACATGTGTTGGTAATTTTGCTTTTTGAATTTGCGCAGTAATTGCAGCAATGATGACAGTAGGACTGAATCGATTTCCTATATCATTTTGGATTATTAATACGGGTCTAGTACCACCTTGTTCAGAACCTACAACAGGTGAAAGGTCTGCAAAAAAAACGTCTCCACGCTTTACAATCAAATTGTCATCCCCCGCTTACGAGACGCTCCACCATATGTTCCGCTTCATACTCTGCATGTAAACATTCACTACAAATAGACAGATTTATGTGCGACATTTCCACATAGCCTTTCATTAAAGCTTCCCGTATTTGATTTGGTTGCTTATGCTTCGTAAATTTACGAGTTGATAGATACGTAATATCTTCGTCGCTTACAAAACTACTCCCAAAAGTCCGTTGAAATTGAACAAACATTTCTTCTGGCAGTCCTACAAATACTTTTTTCATTACAACATCGTCTAATTTCTTTGCGTACACAACAAGCACCTCCACCAAAACGTACCATTTTACATTCCTAGTTCATTTTAGCATTGAATAGAAACGATTAAAAGACAAGAAAATAAAAAAACTGACAATTCTTGTATTTATAGGTTCGTTTTATGGAGTTTTATATCGAAATTACTTACTTAATATAGATTCTTGGCACTCTTGACGTAATAATACACGGTACTTCATAGTTGATTGTTTCGACTTTTGTCGCCCAATCATCTAATGTAATCTCTTCTCCCTGCTGCTTACCGACTAATGTAACTCTCTCTCCAACATTATATGCTGCGGGTAATAAAATCATACATTGATCCATACAAATTCGCCCAATAATTGGCGAACGCTTGCCATCAACTAATACGTCTTGACCGCTAAGCTTACGAATCATACCGTCTGCATAACCAATCGGAATCGTACCAATATAGCAATCGTCCGCTGCTGTAAATGTTGCGCCGTAGCCAACTGATTGACCAGCGTGCAATTTTTTCACATGCACAAGTTCTGTTTCAAGTGCAAGTGCCGGGCGGAGTGGAAATGGTAGCACTTCTCCAACATAAGAAGAAGGAAGCAGACCATACATTGAAATACCGAAACGAACTGCATCAAACTGTAAAGATGAATGCTTAATTAATGCTGTTGCAGTATTTGCTACATGTACAAGCCTCGGTTTTTCAGGGAGATATTGTAAAAGTTCTTTAAATTTATCAACTTGCTTGTCGAAATACAGTGTTTCTTCTTCGTCAGCCGTAGCAAAATGCGTAAATATTCCATCTACACTAAATTGTGCAGTCGATGTAATTATTTCATATAGTTGGAGTAGCTCTTCTAGCGAATTAACGCCAATTCTACCCATCCCCGTGTCGATTTTTATATGGAGTTTTACAGGACTTTGTAGCGACTTTATTTGTTGGGCTTGTTCCACCCATTGTACTGAAAATACTGCTAATGTAATGTTTTCACTTGCTGCATAAGGGATGAATGAAATTGGCGTAGCGCCTAGTACTAAAATATCAATATGCGCAAAGTGTTGGCGTATGCGCACTGCTTCATCCGGTGTTGCAACAGCCAGCATCACTGCCCCCGCTTCTATTGCTGCTGCTGCTACTTGAATATCACCGTGTCCATATGCATTCGCTTTTACAACCGCAATAATATCTACATGTGGCTGCAAATAATTGCGTAGTGACTGAATATTTGCTTTGATTGCTTGTAAATCAATAAGGGCTTTTGTTGGACGATAATACGTTAAGTTTTCCATTTTGCATATACCTTCTTTTACTAGTATTAAACTACTTCGACTGAATTCTACCTATTTTTTAGATTTATTTTAGTAAGTAGATGTTACATTTACTTCATACTATCTTCTGTAACAGAGGCAGCAACCTCCATCATTTCTTCTCTAGATAACTTAGTAGAAGCAATAAAGAATGAGACACCATCCTTTTCCCAGCTAATTGAATGATCTGTCATAGCTCCAATCGTAAATCCTAAATCAGCTGGATCTCCAGGAGAGAATACAGGCAATGTCGTTTCATTATACACAACTGGTTGTTGCATTAATGTAAACGGTTTTTCTCCTTCAAACGTTAAAATAACTCGCTCTACTCCATTATCATTTATAGACTGAGTATCTACAAGCTTTGTATGATCCCAATTTAACTCTGGGTAATGTGTACGGAACTCCTCGCTCTCTATATCGGCTGCTGCTGTTTCTTTTTCTTCATTTTCCGTAAACTTTTCAACGGCATATTCTTCTGCTTTATGCTTGGCACCTAAATCAATTGAATTAAAAGTAATGACGACTTGCTCCTCAAGCGCCTCATTCATAATGCTAACACGTGTAGGCAACATTGTTTTTTTGTCGACAATAATTTGCTGAACAGGTAAAGCCGTTTTTTCGCGATTACGTGTTGCTACTTCAAAAACATAGTGTTTTTCTTCTTCCTTCATGACGGCTGCCTCATCAGATAATAAATCCTCTGCTAATGCACCAATTAAATATGCTTGGCTATTTTGCTTTGGCCAATCACTTTGGAACTTATACGTTTTTCGTAGTGATGGGGTAACAACAAACACCCCT
Organism: Solibacillus sp. FSL H8-0538; assembly: GCF_038003525.1. NCBI lineage: Bacteria > Bacillati > Bacillota > Bacilli > Caryophanales > Caryophanaceae > Solibacillus > Solibacillus sp. FSL H8-0538. Next base: position 3,446,611 of record NZ_JBBOPI010000001.1, read on the forward strand.
TCTTTGTTTCGCACAATCATTTGTGTAACATCCTCACCTTGCTCTTTCACCGTCACACGGTAAAAATCAGGCTTTGTATGCCAAACATTTACATCATATACCCGTGGCTCACTTCCTGTTTTCACTTCCATAGATGCACTTAGCTCATACCCTTTTGCGTCATTCCACTTTTCATTTGCTTTGTGTACAACATCCTCCTGTGATGCTTTTCCACAAGCACTTAGCACCACCATACAAATAACGAGCAAAGCGACTATCCGGAATTTCATTTCTTCATCCTTTCTCCATTCTACTCCGATAAATCAGCATATGGAGATAACATAAAAATTATGTATTAATTCATTAATACAACCTGCGCAGCTGCTACTTGATTTGTATGCGTAATTGAAATAAATGCATTTGCTAGCTGCTCGTCAAAAAATAACACTGGCTTCCCGCTGTCATCTTTTAATATTTCAATTTGCTGTAGCTCGCAGCCTTTCCCAATGCCCGTACCATTTGCTTTCGCATATGCTTCTTTTGCAGCAAAACGCCCTGCTAAAAACTCGATTTTACGCGAGAGAGATAATGTGTCAAAAATCTCTAATTCTCGCGGAGTTAAAATTCGTTGCTGAAATTTTTCTGAGCGATTCATCGCCTTTTCTATACGTTGTAATTCTACAATATCCAATCCAATTCCTTTAATCATCTAAGTTTCTTCCTTTCATTTCTTAGTCATTCCAATGTATAATAATTTTATTAGAAAGACATATACCGACCAAAGATAGGTCGAGATGATGTCTTTGCTTATGCAGATAACCTAAAACCTTACATTCTTATCTGCTAAATCGAGGTGGAAAAATGTTTATTCGTAGAGAAAATTTCAAGCAATATATTCGACTGTATCCGGTCGTCTCCACAATTATCACCATTAACATAATTGTTTTTATTATTACACTCCTACCAGGTTTTGGCGATGAAATCCTTTATGCCGGCATGAGCGTCAATGGATTAATCGCTGAGGGCGAATGGTGGCGCATTATTACGTCGATGTTTTTACATGGCGGCTTTATGCATGTACTGTTTAATATGTTTTCACTATTTTTATTTGGACCAGAACTTGAAAATATTGCAGGCAAAATTCGCTTTTTAACAGTTTATTTCCTTGCTGGCATTTTTGGAGCAGCCGCAACATTTGTAACGCAAGACGCATTATATGCTAGTGTTGGCGCAAGTGGTGCGATCTTCGGAATTATTGGTGCATTTGGTGCGCTCGTATTTTACACGCACAAATCTTTCCCTCAACTACGCCAAATTATTTTACCGATTATCGTCATTAGTGTTATTATGACCTTTTTACAACCAAATATTAATGCTGCTGCCCATTTAGGTGGCCTCGTTGCCGGCTTTGTATTAGGACTTGTTTATTTTAATCCCAAAAATATGCTGCGCTGGCGTATGAAATAAAGGGGGCTTACAAAGTACAGGACGTACTAGCGGCGACATTAATCAGCCTGCCTCCTAAATGCGAGAAAAAGGACATCTGCTCATGAATTTTCACGGGAGATGTCCTTTTTCTTATTCACGTTCATACCAGTGATAAATTTCTTCAATTTGCTGTTGCTCCATATGATACGCCTTCGCTGCAGCACCGTTCATACCTGACATAACAACAATGCGCGCAGAGGCTACCTTCTTACGCTTTTGGAAATAGCTTTGACTGCTTTGCACAACTTGAATTCGTTTTTTCTCTGCAAAGAATGTGACGCGACTAATTCCTCGTGACACAATCGTTAGCTGTTGATCGGCAATCGTAAAACCCGCCGTCTTATGCCGCCAAATGCCAAGTACAATGACCGGTACGATTAATAATAGCGACAACAAGCCGTACGGGAAAAAGAAATACGACAATACCACCATTAAAGGTACTACCCAAATGAAATCAATTCGGTAAAAAAACTTCCTTGCTCTATTAGGCGAAGACACTTCAGGTGTGTAGTTAAAGTTTAACTGTGGAAACAGCTCATTTAGCGGGTTTAGCGCAGCTTTTTTTGAAATAAGCGGAAACAGTACAATTTTCTTATCCTTATCCCCACTAAATCCTCCACCAGCACTTTCAACTACTACAGCCGCCAATCCTAGCATTTGGCGAAACGGATTTTCAACGATTTTAATGGCCTGCACACGGTTAAGCGGAATCGTAATTCGCTTCTTTTCTAATAATCCACGCGTAATAACTAACCGTTCGCTTTCCTCGGTCACAGTAAAATTATAGTAGCTAAGGAATGTCATAATGACAGATACTACCCAAGCCAAAATTAAAGAAATTACTACTAAAATTGTGATAATAAGAAAGCTATACTTCATTAAGTATGATAATTCTTTAAAAATCATTTCAAACGGAATCAAATCCGCAAATTGTGATACTGCAGCAATAATCCCTGCTAGCACTACACCTATTCCACTTGAAGTCGTTGCTAGTAATAACAACTCCCCTGTTGCCATCTTATGCAACACTTTTACTGGGGGCTGAAGGATTTCTTCGACTACTGCCGCATCTCCCGTCGTTATTTGCTTCGCTTTCTTCATCTCACGTTCAATTTGCTCTGCTGCCTGCCTTGTAACAGCTGTTAATTCTGCTTCAGGCTTGCCATTTTTGCTTCCAGCCGTTTCAACCATTACTTGCACAAGTCCAAAAAGCCGGTGAAAAATACCTTCTTTATAATTTAAACTTTGGATTCGATCGAATGGAATATACCGCTTTTTTTTCACAAATAGCCCGTATTCGACACGCAGTTCACTATCCTCAAACCAATAGGTAAACGTCCACCATTTTACAATACCATTAAACAAGGAATAGATAACAAATACAAATAAAAACAATAGCGGAATCATCTCACCGATAAAGTTTTCATCGCGGTAATCAAAATTAAAATTAAAGCCATTTGCAACAATTAGTATGGCAATCGGAATTAGCAGTTCCTTAAAAGCTTTAAGAAAATTAATAACTGTAGTGATTGGGTGAAGTTTGTATTTTTCATTAGACATCTTCTTCCGCCACCCTTGCTAATTCAGAAATTTTTGTACGAAGCTGATCTGCATCTGCCGTCAAAAGCATCGGAATCGTGTGAACCGTTGCTGCCGAGGATATGGAAATGTTCGCCAAGTCATATTTCTTTAAGATTGGTCCCTGTTCCGTATCGACATGCTGTACACGCACCATAGGAATGAGTGTACGAGTGACGACAAATAAACCACTTTGAATTTCGATTTCTTGTTCTCGCACTTCATAACGCCAAACTTTCCAACGTACATTGGGGAATACAATAACCATTAAAATGCCTACCACTAGTACTAGCACACTAGCAATGAAGCTAATATACTCTGGCCATTCAAATTTATACGTCAGAAAAATAACAACCCCAGCAATAATTGCTAATATTATAGTTTGAAATACACCATATAAACGCCAGACAGTCCGCGCTTTTGGAGGGATTTGATAAATCGGTTGTGCTCTCACTACTTCCACCTCGTTTCTTTATTAGTTTATACGTTCAATACTGTAAATTGTTTCAAATTATTTGAGAAGTGCATTCGCGCCCTTTTGCACGCGACAAGCGCTGGAGAGTTCGAAGCAAAGGCCCTTATCACCCGAGGACCGACCGCTACCTTTAGAGGCTGGCGCTTTCGCCTAGACGTAGCATTTACTTATTTGAATGTTATCCAATGTTACCCACATGGCGAAATTTTATTATTTCCTTAACCATAAAAAAGCTGCATAACAAGACGATTGCTCATCTTGCCATACAGCTTAGAAAGACACAACTCGCCCAAAACAGGGCGAGTTAATGTTCTTACTTATGTGGATGGGAAAGGTATACTTTCTTTTCCACTAAAAATTTTTAATTAGTCTTCGCGACGTTGACGACGAGGAGCTCCGCCTTCACGGTTTCCGCCTTCACGACGGCCACCTTCACGACGAGTACCACCGCCAGCAGAACGACCACCACGGTCTCCACCACGGTTACGATCGCCACCGCGACCACCGCCGCTTGGACGACCACCACGACCACGATCTCCGCTACGGCTACGGCCACCGCCGCCACCGCCACCTGAACGTTCGCGACGCATTGGTAATGGACGCTCTTCAGTAATTGAGATAGGTGTTGCATCAGGTTCTTTAGTTATAGACTTAAGTGCCGCTGCAACTAAATCAATTGCATCATTACTTTGTAATAGTTGAGCCGCAAATTCACGGTATTCACCTAGGTTGTTATTTTGAACCATTTCTACTAAAGCTCTCATTGATGCTTCTTGTTGTCCAGCTAACGCTTCTTCTGAGCTTGGTGGACGTAAAGGAGTCATACGCTTTTTAGTAGTTTCTTCAACGATACGTAAGTAACCCATTTCACGTGGAGTTACAAAAGTAACTGCTGTACCAGACTTACCAGCACGACCAGTACGGCCGATACGGTGAACGTAAGATTCTGGATCTTGTGGAATATCAAAGTTGTAAACATGTGTTACACCTGAAATATCAAGACCACGTGCAGCAACGTCAGTAGCGATTAAGATATCAATTTTACCTTCTTTAAATTGACGTAAAACTGAAATACGTTTCGCTTGGCTTAAATCACCGTGAATACCTTCTGCGATAAATCCACGTAATCCTAATGCTTGCGATAACTCATCAACACGGCGTTTCGTACGACCAAAGATAATCGAAAGTTCCGGTTTTTGAACATCTAATAAACGAGATAATGCGTCAAACTTCTCACGTTCTGTCGCTTTCACGAAGAATTGTTCGATGTTGTCAACTGTTAATTCTTTTGCTTTAATTTTTACGATTTCAGGGTTTTTCATGAATGTCTCTGCAATTTTACGGATTGCTGGAGGCATAGTAGCTGAGAATAGTAAAGTTTGGCGATCAGATGGCACGCTTTCTAAAATCATGTTGATGTCATCGATGAAGCCCATGTTTAACATTTCATCCGCTTCGTCTAATACTAAAGTTTGAACTTCGTCTAATTTAAGTGTGCGGCGGTTGATATGGTCTTGGATACGTCCAGGAGTACCAACGATAATTTGTGGTTTGTTTTTAAGTGCACGTATTTGACGGCTAATTTCTTGACCACCGTATACTGATAGTAATTTAACGCGTTTGTCATAACCTAGCTTGTAAAGTTCTTCTGAAACTTGGATTGCTAACTCACGAGTTGGTGCAATTACTAATGCTTGAATGTTAGGGTTTTTAGGATCGATTTTCTCAATTAGAGGAATACCGAACGCAGCTGTTTTACCAGTACCAGTTTGTGCTTGGCCTAATACATCGCGGCCTTCCATAGCAAACTTAATAGTACCTTCTTGAATTGGTGTTGCTTCTTCAAATCCCATACGTTGTACTGAACGTAATGTAGATTCGCTAATATTTAATTCTGAAAAATTTGTCAAACTCTTCAATCTCCTTTTTCCTTATAGGTTGACAAATGGTTACATTTTCAGATGACATGTCGGCAAATTGGAGCCTGTATATGGAACGTTTCCGTTACTTAAAAAATTCTCTCTGTGTCTAGCAGAGCTCTCTTATATGAAAAGGAAAGCCCGGTCATTGCCGAGCGGTTCAATTCTATACTTCTAATTGTTTTCCGTAAATAAAAAATAGAATAAAACCGTTAAGTTCAAAAAAAAGCACTCTTCAACAATTAAATGAAGAGCCTTCGCACAAAATGTATCCATTGCTTTACATAGTCTATCATGGGTTGTGACGGTATGCAACGATAATGCTTGTATCTAAATAATCTGACTTTTCTAGACCTTGCACAAAAACTTCATCACCTCACTAAACCAGCTATCACAATCTTCACTATAGCAGATATGATGTTTTCCACCCGTTGATAAATAAACATACTTCTCCGCAGAAGAGATATGCTCCATTAAATAGTGCGCTGTTGCCTTTGGGACAATACCGTCTAGTTCGCCTTGCACAATATAAACGGGGATCTTAATATGCGAAATGTACGGCTCCACTAAGCGAACAATTTTCATAAATTCAACTGTAGCACTAAACGGAACATGCTTTAGTTTAAACGCATAACGTTGAAATAATACATTGTTTTTCAACGACCCATGTATTGCATCATCTGCTACATCACGTAAATCACGAACAAGCTGTGATGGACTAACATATTTTGCTGCCGCACTAAGCAGTACAAGCTTTTTCACCTTGTACCGTTTAGCTAGATATAGCGCAATCATGCCGCCCATCGAAAAGCCAACAATAATTATTTCATCCACCTGTTTTGCTAAACTGCGATACGCAATCTCTGCTGTCATGAGCCAATCTGTTGCTTTATAGCCCTTCAACGATAAAGCCTCTCCGTGCCCAGGCAAAGTTGGCATGTCTATTACCCAGTCTGTTCGTGCTGCTATATAATCGGCAAATGGTTGTATTTCATATGTACCGCCAGAAAATCCATGAATCATCAATACACCTATTGTCATAAGTTGCCTCCGGAATAGTCGTTTCTTTTATATTAACTCGTCGGGTGAAAAAGAAAACCTTTCAGCAAAAATTGCCAAAAGGTTTTCACATTTACAAAATTATTTTTACATATTTTTTTGTGGATATAAATTCATTCAAACCCTCTACTGAATGAGTTTAAAATTGTTTCTAACCTCATGCCACGAGAGCCCTTAAGTAAAATTATAGATTGATCTGTAGCATACTGCTGAATGTATTGGATAATAGGAGCATAATCTGCTTCTGAATAAATGAGTCGATCTGCCTCAAAACTCCTTTGCAACTTGTCATATAGCCACTTCATACGTGGACCATATAAACAAACACGAGCGATTTCCTCAGCATGAATGTAGTCTGCAGTCTGTTCATGGAACTGCTGCTCATTCTCACCTAATTCCAACATATCTCCCAGCACAAGCCATTTGTCATCACGCATCTTTGTTGATGTAACGAACTGAATAGCCGCGTTCATAGATGTTGGTGCTGCATTGTAAGCATCATTAATAAATAATGCCCCGTTGCTGCCGTTTACAAGCTGCATGCGCATATCCGTCAGCGTTACTTGTTGCAGAGCTGCACGAATTTGTTCATCAGTAAGACCCATCGCTTTACTTACAAGCATTGCATTTAGCGTATTTTTCACTTGGTGCTTTCCTAAGACAGAGATGAAAAATTCGCCCTCCATTATCCCTTTGACTTGGAAACGGCTACCGGATTCAATCGTTTCAATATCGTATGCCATTAAATCATTGTACTCACCAAAGCCAAATGATTTAGTTTTAGAATACTCATCTTCCGCTACTAAATGTTGTAGTAACGGCTCATCCCCATCAAAGAACAGTACACCCTCTTCAAGTAAACCTTTAACAATTTCATATTTCGCCCGTGCAATACCTTCGCGTGAGCCTAGGTCCTGCATGTGCGCCTCACCAATATTTGTAATAACCGCTAAATGCGGTCGTGCTATGCGCGTTAAAAATTCGATTTCCCCGAAGCCGCTCATACCCATTTCAAGAACAGATACTTCTGTATCCTCGTCTAATTGTAATATCGTTATTGGCAATCCGAGCTGGTTGTTAAAGTTACCAATCGTTTTTTGCACTTTAAAATACGGTGCCAGTGCGCCTGCTAAAATATCTTTTGACGAGGTTTTCCCGTTTGATCCAGTAATACCAATAAACGTCGCTTGATGCTCGCTCCGGTATGCAATCGCCATTTGTTGAAGTGCTTGTTCTGGATCCTCGACAAAAATAAGAGGGCAATTGGCGGGTGGGTTGGGTTCATCCTGCATCCATAAAGATGCTGCTGCTCCTTTTTCAAAAGCTTGCTCGACAAATTTATGGCCATTGACCGCCTCGCCGCGAAATGGTATGAAAAGGTCCCCTTCTTTAATTGTTCGTGTATCAATAGAAATGCCACTTACGAAGGTCTCTTCAAATTGCTGGTTTTGAATGTTTAACCACGCCGCAATTTGTTTTAAATTCTTTTTCAATTTTATCCCACTCAATCTTTATTGTATTGAAGTTGTTGTTTTTCTGCGTGACGCTCAGTCGCAAGAGCAATTAATCGATCAATTAATGCTGGATAGCTCACACCTGTATGCTGCCATAATAGTGGATACATACTAACTGGTGTAAAACCAGGCATTGTATTTACTTCATTGATGTAAACTTCATTATTTTCTGTAACAAAAAAGTCCGAACGCACTAGGCCGGCACCGTCTAAAATTTTAAACGCTTTAACTGCCATTTCCGCCATTTCCATTTCTACATCCTTTGAAATGTCAGCTGGAATAATTAGCGCTGTTGAGCCGTCCTTGTATTTTGAATCGTAATCGTAAAAGTCTGTTACCGGCTTAATTTCTCCAGCAACCGAAACTTTCGGTTCATCATTTCCAAGTACACCCATTTCAATTTCTCGTGCGACAACCCCTTGTTCGACAATGATTTTTCGGTCATATCGAAGTGCAAATTTTACCGCCGCAACAAGCTCTTCTGTGTCTGATGCTTTGCTAATTCCTACACTTGAACCTAAGTTTGCAGGTTTGACGAACATCGGCCAACCTAGCTCCCTTTCACATTTAGCGACAATTGATGATAAATTAAGTTCCCATTCACTACGAATGAAATGTACATAGGGAACTTGCTTTAAACCCGCAATTTCAAATAATTGCTTCATCACAACTTTATCCATTCCTGCAGCCGATCCTAATACACCATTTCCTACATACGGAACATTTAATACGTCAAGCAACCCTTGCACTGTACCATCTTCACCATTTGTTCCGTGAAGTAAAGGGAAAACAACATCAAATTGTAGTTTTGTGTGTGCTTCGATAAATTGCATAATATTATTTAATGAGCTCGTTTCGATCGGCTCAAATTGTAATTGTTCAACGGTTTGTGCCGGTTCTGTTAATTGAGGTCCTACACGCCATTCTCCATCCAATGTAATAAAAATCGGATGTACTTCATACACATCAAAATTCAAAGCTTGCGTTACTGCTCGCGCTGTTAACAGCGATACTTCATGCTCCGCAGACTTTCCTCCATATAATAAACCGATTCTTTTTTTCATTACTTTGACCTCCAGTTATTGAGTATTTCTAGTTTATCACGAATTAGAAAAGCACTAAAGCGATCGATTATCCCCGACAAGCATTGGACGAAAAAAAGCCACGTCCTGCAGTATATTCGTTATTAACCAGTCCTTGTGCGTAGAGGTTCCTGACGAGTAGGCTGGCACACGCGAGGAGGAACATACTGCGACCTCAAGGGGAAGATGCTTTAGCCTAGACACATCGAAAAAGATGCACTCTTCTCTTTCAAAAAAAACGTAAAGATAAAACTTCTTACATATCGTAAATAAAACACTCACCGCTCCCGGAATTTCCCCAGTGCTGTGAGTGTTAGCTAATTTGTATAAATTCATCATAGCCTAGCTTTAAAATTTCGGTTAAATCATCCCATACTTCATCCGGATAATCGTAATAAGCAAGCGTGCGAATTTCGATACCATAATGCGAGCTCGGTTTATCCAATTTATATAAGGATAATAATGCCCCCTCCTTCGCATATGAGCGAAATGCCTTTAGCATTGATGGATCAATGGTTGGTGACTCATCCTTTAACTTACGGCGCCAAAAACTACCTGTTCCTTCTTTTTCCTTAATCATTCGATTAAATAAATTAGCAACGAGCAGTTCTGAATCCCCAATAAAACGGAAATAAATCTTGGTCATTTTATCAATGCTTGATGAATAATAAATATATCGATTTTGAAGCTTTGCAAAAAATGGTGACGCTAATGGCTCACGCTTATGTCGGAAATAAAGCAACTCCGCTTGTTCCAGGGGCGTTAACGCATTCACATTTTTTTCTGTAGTAAAATCAACCCAACATAAATCAGCCGCAACATCGGTTTCTTTTTTTATAAAGTTTGGAATCTCCTCGCTACTAACAAAGTCCAATTGGGTATGCATATTAAAAGAGCCATCCTCGTATGTGTGCTTTAAAAGTAAGGCGTTTTTCAACGGATCAATTGATGTCATAAATTGTTTTAGTGACAGACCGCTATAAACAACGAAATGATCGACATCGTTCATATGTACATATAAATGATGCATAAAGTCTTCTGCCGACTTCATTTTTTTCGCCACAACATACACGCTCCCTTAAAGATAAATAATATGATTATTATATGATGAATTGTTGTAATTTGAAACATTTTCTCACCGAGTTCGTCACATCTTTTAACTTCAGTCATTTACAGTTTTTTTCGGGATAATATGATAAAGTTAAACATGCTAAAATAAACATGTTTAATTAAGAAAGATAAGCTAAAATAACCACTCCGTGTAGTAACGGCTCTTTATCCGACTTTGTGTCGGCACTCAGATTCAAATCTTTAAATAACAGTAAGGTGGAATTCATGGAAAATAATAATCGCAATTTTGCAAGACGCTTCGACTGGACGCTTGCTTTAATTATAATGATGTTTCTTATTATTAGTTTACTCGCAATCGCTTCTGCTCAAACTTCCGGACAGTACGGTAGCACCAACTTTGTGATAAAACAAATCCAGTGGTATTGCATCGGCTCCTTTATCGTTGCCTTTGTTATGTACTTTGAACCGGATCAATTCAAGAAAATGGCATGGGTACTTTACAGCTTCGGTATTTTTTTACTAATAATGCTCATATTTATGCCTGAAGGGAAAGGACAAATCGGTGAGCTCGTTAACGGCGCAAAAAGCTGGTATCATACACCACTTGGAAATATTCAGCCGTCTGAATTCATGAAAACCTTCTATATTCTAGCACTTGCTCACTTAATTAGTAAGCATCATGAAAAATATTCTTTAAAAACAATCCAAACCGACTTTATTCTACTCGGAAAAATCTGTCTTACTTTAATTATTCCACTTGGCTTTATTATGACACAGCCCGATCTTGGTTCTTCTCTTGTATTTTTAGCAATTACCGCAGCACTAGTTATCGTTGCAGGGGTGTCATGGAAAATTATTTTACCCGTATTCGCAGGAGGCGTAGCTGTAGGCGGTACTCTTTTATGGATGGCTCTTTACGCTCAAGACTTCCTAGAAAAAACATTTGGCTTTAAAGCGTATCAATTTGCCCGTATTTACTCTTGGCTTGATCCGTATTCATATTCAACGAGTGATGGGTATCACTTAATTACCTCACTAAACGCAATCGGTTCAGGCGAGATTTTAGGTAAAGGCTTCCAAACTCGTGAAGTATACGTAGCCGAAAACCATACCGACTTTATTTTCACTGTTATTGGAGAGGAATGGGGCTTTATTGGTGCGAGTATTGTTATTTGCTTGTATTTCCTATTAATCTATCATTTAACAAAAACAACATTACTGTTAAAAGATCCTTTCTGTACATACGTATGTGCAGGGATTATTGCCATGATTACATTCCATGTCTTCGAAAATATCGGCATGACAATTCAGCTATTACCGATTACCGGCATTCCACTACCCTTCCTCAGCTATGGTGGTAGTTCACTAATGGGTAACGCACTTGCAATCGGGCTCGTATTTAGCATGCGATTCCATTATCGTACGTATATGTTCTCGGCAAACGACAATGAAGATGAATAGAAAAGAGCTAAAGCATCCGTTCACGCCCGACAGCAACGCTCCTTCCATGTAGTAACGGTTGCAAAAGCTTTATGTACCGAAAGTAAAACGGCAGGTACATAAATCACATCGTGTTAGCCTAGACATCGAATAAAAAGAAAATTCCCGCTGATTTACTCAGCGGGAATTTTTATTTTAGTAGATAAGAAAGTATAACTTTCTTATCTACATAAGTAAGGACATCATCTCGCCCTATATTAGGCGAGATGTGTCTTTCTAACCTTAATTTTGTGTTTGGGGTGTCTGTGTTGGGGGTGTTAAAACTTTTAAAAGCTCAAGACGAGATTTTGTAACTGTAGCCGTAACACCTAATTTTGATAAATTCGTAACGATTTGCTTTAAATCAATCTCTTTAGCCATTCGAATACACCTCAACCTTTCTTTCATTACTCTATATAACGCTTAAATTGCTAAAAAGTTTCAAGTTCATAAGAGGTCTGACATATAACCTTTCACTTATCATACCATTAATTTTCACAAAAAAGTTTTTCGAATTTGTTACAATTTACAAAAGTCAAGTAAATCGTCTACACAAATTTTATCCCAATTTTTTAATTTTAAACACTCGATACTTACATAAGCATAAAATAATTGTTTTGAGGCAGTAAAATCGGATTAAACTAATCGCCTAAACCGGATTTACTATTTCAATTGGCCGTGCTAGAACGTACGATTGTACGCTTGGTCTCCCATATCAACACCTACATCGCTTGTGACAGGCACTAACAGGAGATTATAATTGTTATCATCCACGTATAAGGATACATGGATAGTTGTTTTTAAAACAGTTACAATAGATAGGATAATGTTAAAAGAAAGCAGGATTTATATGAAAAAGGCACTTTTATTACTGATGTCCATTCAATTCCTTGTGTACTTAGGGTTTGCGATTATTATTCCCGTCTTACCCGAAGTTATCATACAGCAAGGCTGGGATGAAATTCACGTCGGCGGTTTATTAACCGTTTATGCTTTAGCAAGCTTCTTCACCGCTCCTCTATGGGGGCAGCTATCTGATAAAATCGGACGCAAACAATTGATTTTAATTGGACTCATTGGCTTTAGCCTAAGTTTTATTATCTTTAGTGTATTCATTAGCAATTTATTCATGCTTTATGTCTCACGTGTTATTGGTGGCTTGTTCTCCGGTGCTCTCTATACTGCTGTTACAGGTTTCATTGGGGATATGTCTACAAACGAGACCCGTAATAAGTATATGGGCTTTATGGGCATGTCAATTGGACTTGGCTTTATTTTCGGTCCAGCAATTGGCGGGGTACTCGGCCATATTAGTTTACAGCTTCCGTTCATTGCGTCTGCTGCTCTGATCGCACTTCTATTTGTTTACGCTTTATTCGTGCTGCGTGAACCCGAGCGCTCTGGACAAGCAAATAAACGCGTACTTGTTCCGACTGGTGCTACCCATTTATTAAAATATCGTGTTCGCTATTTATTTCTTTTTTCTTTTTTCGTAACGTTTACGCTCGCTGGTGTTGAAGCGACGTTCCAGCTTTTCCAAATCGAACGAATTGCCATCACACCGTTACAGCTTGGTTATTTATTTATGTTTAGTGGCTTTGCAGATGCAGCAATTCAAGGCGGTGTCGTACGACGAATTAAAGACGGGGCAGAGGTTAAATGGCTAATCGGCGCCCAAATTGTTACAGCAGTAGGACTACTTCTCATTACATTGACAACAAGCCTAGTGTTTGCCGGAGTCGCTTTAGCTGTGTTTACTGCTGGAAACGCGCTCGCTAGAACTTGTGTCGTCTCACTCACTTCTAAAGAATCAGGAGGGAAATACGGCACAGCAGCTGGACTCACATACTCCATGGATAATTTAGGTCGTATAATCGGCCCGCTATTTTTCGCAGGTTTATTTAAGCTTGAGCCAACAATGACCTATTATTTCGGCATTATTTTCGCGGTGCTGACAATCCTATTTATCCTATTATTTAAAAAATCCACTAACACTTTACGAATTGATTAATAAATAACAAAAGCATTGCGTATTCTACAATTACGCAATGTTTTTTTGTTTCTTAAAACTAAATTCAATAAATTTTAGGCTCTTCACTATAATCCGCACTTGATTAAATTATCTCAAAAAATAAGCCCAGCGATATTGTAAAATCACCAAATAGATGATACAACATATCCAAAAATATGTGCAAAATGGATCGGATATCGCTTGCTGACGCTTATTACCGAATAAGTCGTATAGCGCTTTGCTCGATTGTGCGCATCCTGGATAAAAAAAATGCAGTGACGTAAAACGAAACGCCGACAGATTCGAACTATTGAGAATTTATAACATGAAAAAAGAGTGAGTCTCGTCGCAAGAGCAGATTTCGTTATTGAGCCAATTTTTTGTATCCTTATTAACTACTTTTATCGGAGTGACGTATCAACTAATTTTACAGTCCCTCCTTTTGTTCTCTCATTTCATGCAAACCCCTTTTATTTCTATTTTTAACTAAAAAAACATATAAAACTTATGGAGTAAGCACAAACTGAAGATACTTCTGTTTCAAGCAGGTAAAACTTGAAGCAACTTCACTTCAAAGGAGGAATTAACATAAATTCACCCAGACAGCTTCATGTACCGAAGGAGTTTGAAAACTTTCGCGTACATTTACAAAATTCAGCCGTCGTAACTTCCATAATTTACCCCATTCATGGTAAACCTAAAATTTACGAAAGTAAGCTTGCAGGATACCCATACTTACCACGAGATGCAGTACATCCAAAAGATGCTAACGGGCAGTACATGCTGTTATTAGCACAAATTAATTTTTCTGAAGTACATTTAGGTGCCCCATTCCCAACACAAGGCCTCCTACAATTTTATATTTCAGAACACTGTTATCACCATGCTCAATTAGGTACTGGGGATAGACTTTATAAAATACGGTACTACCCTACAATTATTGACAAGTCACATCTCATTTCCGACTTCTCTTATTTAACACAAACATATTCTACTGATTTCCCGATTAATAGTGAATTGGGTATTCAATTTTCGACAGCGATTGAACCGGTTTCAGCAACTGATTATCGATTATCATATTATTTTAACCCCTTAATATCGGGAGAGCATTTTGCAGTGGATGGGCGCACATTTAACGACCTGTACTTAGAGAACTTTTTAAGCGCAGACCACAAAGTAGGCGGTTACCCTTATTTTATTGAGGAAGATATTCGTAAAAATTCTGTAGCCCTTCAATGCTATGACACGCTATTACTTCAAATTGTTTCAAATGATGAACACGGTATTATGTGGGGCGACTGTGGTGTGATGAGCTTTTTTATTAACTCTAAAAAGCTACAGCATTTGGATTTCTCGGATATTTACTTTCATACAGAAGATTATTAAGCTGTCTCAAAATATTAATGCGACAGCTGCTTTTTATTGTTGAGGCTATTCATTTTAACTCGCCTTACATTACGTTATAATTATGTTCATTATAGTTAAAGTAGGTGAAAATATTGGCCACCTTTTTAGATATGAGTTACATTTTACCCATTGTTACATTCCTAAATATTTCATTTGCTTTAACGCTCATTTTTTTAGAGCGTAAAGATCCATCATCTAGTTGGGCTTGGATACTCGTATTATTCTTCCTTCCATTAGTGGGCTTTGTATTCTATTTATTGCTCGGTAGAAAGCTACGAAAAAAGCATTTATTCCGTTGGGAAGGAAGCAAAGATATTGGGATCGACAAATTAATCGATTTTCAAATTGAAGCGATAAAAAATGACCAACTCGATTACCGAACAGATCATGTCAAAGATTATAATCATCTTATTTATATGAACCTCACGACAAACAATTCCGTTTTAACACAGGACAATGATGTCGTCATTTATCTGGATGGGACAGATAAGTTTGAGGCACTTATTGAGGATATTTTAGCTGCGAAGGATCATATTCATATTCAGTATTATATTTTTAAGGTAGATAATTTAGGACAACGCATTTTGAATGTTCTTATTAAAAAAGTAAAACAGGGTGTAAAGGTACGTATTTTATATGATGAGATGGGGTCACGCGGTGTCAGAAAGCGCCATTTTAAAGATTTGACTGATGTAGGTGGCGAAGTCGAAGTATTTTTCCCTTCGATTTTTCCGATGATTAACCCTCGTCTAAACTTCCGAAACCACCGAAAAATCGTTGTGATTGATGGGCGTATTGGTTATATTGGTGGCTTTAATGTAGGGGATGAGTACTTAGGCTTAACCTCCAAATTCGGCTATTGGCGTGATACGCATTTACGTATTGAAGGCAGTGCCGTGCATCCGCTCCAAACTCGTTTCATACTAGACTGGAATCAAGCAAGTACCAAACAGCGGATTAATTATTCAGAACGTTATTTCCCTGCTATCCCCAAAAAGGGAGAAGCTGCGATGCAAATCATTTCAAGTGGTCCAGATACCGAGTGGGAAGTTATTAAAAATGGCTATATAAAGCTCATTACTAATGCAAAGAAATATGTTTATATTCAGTCCCCCTATTTCATTCCGGATGACAGCTTTTTAGACGCTGTAAAAATCGCTACGCTCTCGGGCATTGATGTTCGCATTATGATTCCCAATAAGCCGGATCATATTTTTGTATTCTGGGCGACTTACTCCTATGTTGGACAGCTTGTACACGCGGGCGCAAAAATTTATCATTACGCAAAAGGATTTATACACGCAAAAATGATTGTTGTTGATGACGAGGCTGCATCTGTTGGTACAGCAAATATTGACGTGCGAAGCTTTAGCTTAAACTTTGAAGTGAATGCCTTTATTTATGATCGTGAAATTGCACATAAACTAGCAGAAATTTTTGAGCAGGATATTTTAGATTGCTCCGAGCTAACCGTAGAAATTTATGAAAACCGCTCAAATATTGTAAAGTTTAAAGAATCTATTTCGAGACTATTATCTCCAATACTATAAAAAAACGTGTTTCGATTTTACTCGAAACACGTTTTTTAATCGATATTTAAATATTCCTCAAGTGAAACGCCTGCTTGAAATACTTTCGTTGCTAGTTCCTTACCTAAATAGCGGAAGTGCCAAGATTCATACATAAAACCTGTAACATTCTCTTTGCCTTTTGGATAGCGCAAAATAAAACCGTACTGGTGGGCATTGCCAATAAGCCATTGTCCGGCTTTCGTTTCACCGAATTCACTTGTTAGCCATAAATCCTCTTTACCCTTTTCACCAATATCAAAGGCCAATCCTGTTTGATGCTCAGAATAGCCAGGACGCGCGCTATAACGGTCTGCATTTACCTTGCCATCCCGATTCACGTAATTTGTATAAAGCTGTTGTTGATACTCATAAGAACGGAAGCCACTAAATGCAACAAGCTCGAATCCTTCTATTCTTGCAGCTGCTGCCATTTTCTCAAATGCAGCTCGCGCTTTTGGATCCTCACCCTTATTATACGTTTTAGGTAGAGGAGTCTTTTTATTTACAACGAGCACACCGTCAATAAATGTTGGCTCAGTTGGTGCAGCTTGTCCGTCAATATACCCATTTTCAATCTCTTGCTCTTTTGGTATAGAATCTTTAGGCTGCTCTGTGGTTGGCGCTTCTCCCTGCTCTACTTCTTCTGCCGACTTATCCTGGTTTGGTTGTGGTTCTGGTTGTGGTTCTGGTTCTGGTTCTGGTTGTGCATCCACTTCCGTTACTTGCTCTTCTTGTTGATGCGCTAAACTCGTTTTTGCCATTTCGTTTTTATAAAAAATCGAAGCAACAATAGAAATAAGCAACACAAATGAAATGAAAGCTCCAATTAATATTTTATTATTACTACGTTTATGACTCGTTTTCAACTTCCCCATAATGCGCCTACTTTCCTATACAATGTTACTATTTTAACATTATTTTTCTGATTTTACTTTATGAAAAACTTTTCTTGATGACAATCACCTAGTCGTTAGAAAGACACAACTCGTCCAAAATAGGGCGAGTTGATGTCCTTACTTATGTGAATGGGAAAGTCATACATTCTTATCCACTAAAAAGAGCTGTGACAATATACTTGTCGCAGCCTCCTTAAAATTTATCCCGAAATAATAATATACAAAACAAATGCGGATGCAACGGCAAAGAATAGGGACATATACTTCATCCACTTTGCCTCTTTTTCATAGCCTTTTTCTTTAAAACTACGGAATCGGAAAAAGTTTGATAATGCAAACATAATCGTTAACGCGAACACAGCTAGTTCAAAGTTTTGCTTCACTACGAAAAATAATGCAGTTAAGCTCGCCCCTACAACAAGAACAGTAGATACGATTTTTTCATTCATGCTGTCATCTCCTTCAGAAAGAAACATTTCACCACTAAAAAGTCGAGGCAAATAGCACCTCGACTGTATTGTACATTATTTTTCTATTTCCTCGGGTATTGCCGAATAATATTTCTTACCGATATATGTTTGAATAACTAAAATTAGTCCTCCAATAGACCAGTACAGCGGTAGTGCGGCCATTGATGAGAATGAAATAAACACAATCATTATCGGAGAAATATACATCATAATTTTCATTTGAGCCTTTTGTGCATCAGGTACAGTCCATAATGATACTTTTGCTTGTACAAAATAAATAATACCCGCAACAATCGTCATCGTAATGTCCGGTGACCCTAAACTAAACCATAAAAATTCATGCGATTTTACGTCGGCCGAATGTAAGATGGCAAAATATAATCCCATAACAATTGGCATTTGAATGATAATTGGTAAACAACCCATATTTATAGGATTAATTCCGTTATCACGATACAATCCCATCATTTCCTGTTGCAGTGACATTTGCTCTTCTTTTGTTTCAGCAGTCTTTAATTTCTTTTGGATTTCGTCCATTTTTGGTTTAACGACATCCATTTTTGTTTTCATTACCGCTTGATTGCGGTAATTTTTCAACATAAATGGCATTAACACTAAACGAATCGCAATTGTAATCGCAATGATTGCTAATCCATAGCTCCCGTTAAATACCGTATTACCTAAAAAGTCTAATAAACTATCCATAGGTTTTACAAAAACACTATAGAAAAAGCCTTCTTTATTGTCGACTGACTCACACCCTGTCAATAATACGAGAACCAGTGTCAACAGGGAACCTAACTTTAGTTTTTTCATTTTTCCACCTACTATAATATTTTAACTATTTCGAAGTATAACGTAACTCTTTAATAAATATCAAATAGCAGGCATGGTTTTATTATAGTTGTCAAAGCATGAGCACATCCTCGATTATGCGCAAATCCTGCTAACGTGACAGGATCCCGCGTTCTTAAGGAAGTACAACGGTAAAAACATTCGCGAATACTCTTTTCTTGTTAAACTTTTTCATATTCAAGTTCGCCAATTTCAAAGCGGTAAAATTCATGATGTAGTTCATCACGGAAATGCTTGGGTGTAACGCTCGTATATTTTTTGAAAATCCGCGTGAAATAGCTTTGATTACAGAAATGGAATTGGTCTGAAATTGACGTAATGCTTTTATTTGTATGACGTAAGTAATATTGAGACTCTTCCACGCGTCGAACATTTAAATATTCAACAAGTGTAATACCCACATGCTCACGGAAAATTCGCGACAAATGGCTCGTACTAATATGGAAATTTCCTGCAATACTCTCTACGGTTAAGTCATTTTCTAATTCATCATTAATATACATAATGACTTTATTTACTGTTTGGTGGCGGAATGTTGGTTGCTTTCGATCTGCGATGAAGTACACATAGAAATCAATTAAATCATCTGCGAATTGCAAAAATTCCGCATCCTTCATTTTATTTTCGATCATATCGGCACATGCAAGGTTAAATGCAAACGCTTTTTTCGAAGGAACTTGGTTATCAAGCAACTTACGGGCAACAATCGATGACAAAATCACAAAGTAATGGCGTACTACTTTAATTACTTGTTTTCCAAAACGAATAGAAAGGATATCAATAATCTCATGTAAAGATTTTTTTGCCTTCACTGCCTCCAAATGATATATCTCAAACAATAGCTTAGACTCTATTGTGAAAAATTCCTCAATCCCATTGTATTGGTTAATATTATCTATTTCTTGGAAGTATCTTTTAGAAATTGTTTCAGATATTGAATGTTGATGTAATTGCATAGATTACCCATCTTTCTTCAGAATGCAATGCGCATTATTTATTTACAAAAATTTACGTAAACCTTATTGCTATTTTTGAAAAGTAAACTACGAAAATGTTTTTTGGTAATTTTTTATAACATATTGAGTAAATCAATTGGTCCTCTAAACGCTAAATATACTATGTAACACTACGTTTTTCTTATAATTTTTAGTAACTAAAGTGAATATTACCATAATTTGCGTTTTTTTTTCAACCTAATTTTAGTAAACATTATAGTTCTAAAATCTTATTCATGCCCTTCCAAAATGATTAGACCATAGCTTTATATGCTACTTTTCCTACTAAATTAACAAAGAATTTTTTCCAATAAAAATACATAAATTGGATCTTTTAAAACTTTTACATTTACTTCAACCATAATTATTTCTTTGTTATTCAAAAATCTTCTTTAGGTAAACACTTTAAATATGTAGTAAAATAGTACATAATTATTTAAAATGCTTATGAAGAGGTGTTAGAGAGTGGATCCAAAACAAATAGAAGAAATCATGGATATAATTAAAGAATTTTTCCCAGAAAATACGTCAATCGCTATTTCAGATACAAATGAGTATTTGTATTATCAACCTAGCAAAAAAGTTGACCTGAAAATTAAGCCGGGTGATCCAATCAAAGAAGGTTCTGCTGCACACAAAGCGGTAACGTATGGACAAAAAATCAGTACTTACATCGAACCGGATGTTTTCGGCGTACCCTATTTCGGCATGAGTATTCCACTAATAGAAGAAGGTGAAACAAAAGGCGCTATTACAGCCATCTTCCCACAAAAGCCATCACCATTTTTAACAAACTACATTACCGTAAAGATTGATGACTGCTGGTACCCAATCAAGCATAACCAAGTCATTTATCTTGAAACACAGCTTCGTAAAACATTTGTTAAAACAATGGGCCGTGAAGGTTATCACCGTTTAAACTTAAGCGATCTAGAACTTTTCCTTGCTCCAGATTCATTTATTCGATGCCATCGTTCATATATCGTGAACATTGATTATATCGATGAGATTCAACCAGATTCTCACTCAACATTCTTATTAATTATGAAAGACGGTACGCGAATCCCTGTAAGTCAGCGTTACGCAAGCTACTTCCGTCGTTCATTAGGATTCTAATTCCATAGACTTAAATAGCTGTCTAACAAAAGACCTTTGCACTATTTGCAATGGTCTTTTTGTATTTATTTGATTTACAAAATATACAAATTCCCGTCGTTCAATAACACTATTCATTCGAAAAAACTCCATTATTCTCTTTAAAGTATTTTTTAAGCGCTTTTATGTGCTTTATGGAGATTTTGTGACAATTTGATGTTATTATTAGGTAATACGCTGGTTAGATATCCGGCCGAATAAACAGAAAATTCTTACACATTTTTTCAGTCTTACAAACCATCATAAAAACTTTTTAGGGGAGGATTTTAAAATGGATCCAAGAGTTGAGAAACGCTTAGGTTTAAAAGAATTAGCAGATAAAATCGTATCTGCACAAGAAGCTGCAGCTTTAATTGAAGACGGCAGTGTAGTTGGTATGAGTGGATTTACTCGTGCAGGGGACGCGAAGGTTGTACCACTAGCACTAGTAGAACGTGCTCAAAACGAAAAATTTAAAATCGATGTATATACTGGCGCTTCATTAGGTCCTGAAGTAGACAAACACCTTGCTGAAGCAGGAGCTATCCGTAAACGCGGACCATTCATTGGTGATGCAGGTATCCGTAATTTAATTAACTCTGGTGATGTATCATATGTAGATGCTCATCTTTCTCATAACGCGGAACTAGTGCGTCAAGGGATTATCGGTCCAATTAAACACTTAATTATCGAAGCTGTTGCCATTACTGAAGATGGCTTAATCATTCCTTCAAACTCGGTAGGAAACTCACCAATCTTCGCTCAATACGCTGAAAATATTATTGTTGAATTAAACCTTTCACATCCAGAAAGCTTAATCGGTATTCATGATATTTATGTACCAAAAGCACAAGGTGAACGTGAGCCAATTCCTATGACTGATATTACACAACGTATCGGTGAAATCGGTATTCGTGTAGATCCAGCTAAAATTCAAGCAATCGTTATTTCTGAAGAGCCAGATGCGCCTTCATTAATCGTACCTCCAGATGAAGAAACACAGAACATGGCTAACCTTTTATTAGACTTCTTCCGCAGTGAAATTAAAGCAGGTCGTTTAACTAATAACTTAATGCCATTACAATCTGGTGTAGGTTCTGTAGCAAACGCAGTACTTGATGGCTTTGCGAATTCAGAATTCGAAGATTTAGTTGTAGCTTCTGAAGTACTTCAAGATGCTGTATTCAACTTAATCGATGCTGGTAAAGTTAAATACGCTGCTGCAACTTCAATTACACTTACTGAAGAATTACAGAAAAAAGTGTACGGCAACTTAGAAAAGTATGCTGACAAAATTTGCTTACGTCCACAAGAAATCTCTAACCACCCAGAGCTTATTCGTCGTTTAGGATTAATTTCAATTAACACAGCTCTTGAGTTAGATATTTATGGTAACGTAAACTCTACGCACGTATCAGGTACAAAAATGATGAACGGTATCGGTGGTTCTGGTGACTTCGCGCGTAACGCTCGTCTGGGTATCTTCGTAACGAAATCATATGCAAAAGGCGGCGCGATTTCTTCAATCGTTCCAATGGCATCTCACGTAGACCATACTGAGCATGATGTAGATGTAATCGTAACTGAACAAGGGATCGCTGACTTACGTGGCTTAGCTCCAAAAGAGCGTGCTGCTTTAATTATCGAAAACTGCGCTCACCCAGATTACAAAGAACAATTACGTGATTACTACAACCGTGCTGTTGAAGCAACTGGTAACTCACAAACTCCTCATATCTTAGAGGAAGCTTTATCTTGGCACGTGAATCTTGCGAAAAACAAAACAATGAAACAAGAAACACCTGCTCAAGCTTAATTGATAAATTTATCGACAAAATCCCTTAATTGGATTTTGTCGATTTTTTTATATTTTAAAATGCTATAATAGGTGAATAAAAAGCTACTCTGGAGGGATGGGCATTTTGCGGTATTTTATTTATGCCATTATTTTCTTTTCATTTTTTGATTTATTTACACAGCTACCGATTATGAGCACATTTGCTGAATCTGTTGGTGCTTCTGCATTTGTAACCGGACTAGCTGTCGGAATGTATTCCTTTTCAAATACATTCGGAAATATTTTTTCTGGATTTTTTACAGACAAAAAAGGACCATTTCATGTGCTTGTGGCTGGTCTTCTCCTAACAGGTGCGGCTTTGTTTCTTTACGCCTTTATTGAGGAACCTTTCGCCCTTCTTGCCATACGTTTCCTTCATGGATTAGTTGCTGGATTTATTGTGCCAGCTGCCTTTACATATTTAGCGAATGAGACCTCACCGGAAAAACGCGGGAAAGGTGGAGCTATTTCTGGTGCATTTGTAGGGATTGCTGCCATTATCGGACCTGCTTTTAGTGGGATTTTAGCTAGTCGCACGAGCGCTCCTATTGTGTTTAACTTTACGGGTATATGTATGGTTGTTCTAGGGCTCATCGCTGTTGTTGTTTTACGTAATCAACAGGGGCATCGTAGTACAAAAACAGCTTCAACCGAGGTGCCAATTCGGGCATTCTTTAGAAACAGTGGTACATTAAAGGCGTTTACAGGCGCATTCTTTTTAATGTTCTCGCAAGGCGTCATTGCATATTTATTACCTTTACATGTTCAAAGTTTAGGATTTGATTCAAGAATGAGCGGTATGTTGATGAGTACGTTCGGTATAGTTGCTGTTTTGGTATTTATTTTACCGACGAATAAAATTTTTGACTTAGTTAAGCCGAAGTATACGTTAGCACTTGGTATCGGATTGATGGGCATTAGTCAGCTATTGCTCAGTCAATCCAGCGACACAACACTCCTATATGTCGCACTTGCTTGCTACGGGGTAGGATTCGGCTTTTTGTTCCCTTCAATCAATTCCTTATTAATTGATTCCACTACAAAGGAAGTACGAGGAAAGGCGTATGGCTATTTTTATGCATTCTTTTCTTTAGGTGTCGTCGTCGGGTCTTCATTACTCGGTTGGTTACCTATCAATCATACGCAGGGCTTCATACTTACAGGTACTTTGTTAATTGTATTTGCTCTCATTTCACTAATGGATCGGCAGAAATTTGTCCATTTAGCATAAATTAAAGCATGGCTCAAAATAATATGAGCCATGCTTTTTTATTATTTATTAAGTTATTGACTTTCTTCGTTATAATAATTAACCGTTGTTATTGCTCCTTCGCTAACCATATTATTACCACGTATGACTTGATTTGTTGCTTCAGCTGCACCTTGAGCGACATCATTTAGTGACTCGCCTGCTCCTTCATTCGTCTCTTGCAGGTACTTCTCTGTATTTTTATTGTTTTCTTTTTGCGTATCAACGAAGTTCATCGCTTTTGTTTTGGCTTCATTTAAAACCACCATTGCTTTATCACGATTTTCTTTTTTGCTCAGTACTGACGCTACACCAGCAGCTAAACCCGCAAGTGCAATACTTTTACCTTTGAACTTTGCCATTGAATATCCCTCCATAAAAATATTAACTGTTATGAAGTTCTTTTACCCAACATGATTAAAAAATAAACCTAAAGCTTCGCTGTATAAATTATGCAAATGTTTCAACATAGAGATATTGAATATGAGTGGACAGAAATTTCACCTCTTTTGGGTGAAGCCGCATTTGTTTTTACATCATCACCCTTTAAAGACCGTGAAAAAAGGAGTTGGCACATTTTAAGCCAACTCCTTATTTTTTATGCCTTCACATCATCATACTCTTCCGTTTTTTCGAATGCCGCTACTACATAAGAACAAATGGCATTCATTTTCAATTCATTTGCACGAGCATAATCTGCTGCTGTGTCTAGTAATTTTTTTGCTACCCCTTGCCCACGCAGTACGTCAGATACGTACGTATGATCCATATGCATTACTCCGTCGTGTTCAGACCACGTAATTTCAGCAACCTTTTGGCCATCCTGCTCATATTCAAATGCCGCATGATTTGGAAGTACTTTATTTAACGAAAATTGCATTGTCTTCCCTCCCCATTTAATTCCAATATATCACAATTAGGTTTTCACTATACAATAAAAGCCTCCCATGAAAGGAGGCTTTTAGCTATTATTTAAACCAAGAGGATACCGTATCAACTAAATTGTTGAAAAAGTTTTTAACGCTTGTCCAGAAGCCCTCATCTTGTAAGATTGCGCCGAATTTTTCTTCAAACTTTGTACTTAAATCGGTTAATTGGCTTGATAACTTACTAAAATCGATATTTAAATTACTAATACGGTCCATTAGATCTACTAACAGCTCGCGGTCTTTATCACTTAGCGTAATTTGTAGTTTTGATAATTGTTCTTCTACAATTTGTTGGACTTCTTCACGCGTTGCGGGATTTTGTTCTGCAATCACTTTTTTAATTTGTGTAAGCAACTCTGCTACCTTTTCATCACTAATGCCTGCATCTTCTGTTAGAGACGTGGCAACAGATAGTTCATCATTGGCTACATCTGTACGTTCAATATCCAGTGCTTCTCCTGTTTTTACCTCGTATGCCTTGTAAATCCCTACAAGTGCAGAGTGGCCGGTTACTGGCTTTGGTGCCGCAATTTCTACAATTGCATCCTCAATACCAGCTGTCAGCATTGCATTAGCGTACATTTCTGCTGTTACTTGTGTAATATTTTCTGGTGTAACAATACTAATGATTAAGCCTTTACCTTCATCTTGACGTGTAATTTTCGCTGATGAGTACATGCGTGAACTTGAGTTACTGTCTTTAATATAATTCACTAAGTCCTGTCCCGATACTGTAATTTCATCAAATTCCGGCTCTTGCTCAACCCGCAATGCTGTTTTTACTATTTCTTTTTCCGCGTCTGATAAACTACTACCGTACACAATAATCGGTACTCCAAGCTTTTCGTTTATGGCATTTTGATTATTTGTAGTAGCGAATGTAGATGTTGGAAGGAAAAATGAAATGGTTAGCGTAAATATCGCTAGACAGGCAATCCATTTTTGTTTCATTTTAATAACCCCTTTCGAAACGTACTCATTTATTTATATTATACAGCATATCAATTCATGTACGTTCTCTTAGTTAGTAGTACGACAAAAAAAGCAAAAGGTTCCAGCATACGCTCCACCTTTTGCTTTGATTTTAGACGCTCTCTGTCCAGCCGTCTTGTTGTTTAATTTTACCGGCTTTCATTAATGTGCCTAAAGCGCGCTTGAACGCACCTTTACTAATTTTAAACATTTCTTGTACTTCTTCTGGTGTTGATTTATCGCCAAATGGCATTTTACCACCAACACTTTCAAGATAAGCAAATATCTTTTCTGCATCCGTACCTAAACGCTCATGCTTACGTGGTAGTAATGAGCCGTTCAGTGAGCCATCATCTTTCACGTCGATAATGCGCACATGCACTTCTTGTCCCAGACGAGGTTCTGCTTGCATTTCTGACTCATGTACAAAAATACGGTACGGTACGTCAACGCCTAATAGGAATGAACCTACTGGTAGTAAACGGTACGGACGCGCAATAAGGTTTTTGTTGTGCACATCTTCCGCAGCACCTTCGTACATTTCAATTACTTTTTCTTCTGTCACTAACCGACCGAATAAATCGCCATTGCGGTCTGTACGCAATGTCATATATAAATGGTCACCTGGTTGTGGCCATAATTCCTCAAGTACTGGTAAATCCTCCGCCTTCACTAACACTTCACGCGATGTACCGATATCACAAAATGCGCCTTCACGTGTTACTTTAAGTACGCGTCCCCAACCGTAGTCCGCTTCTGTAATGGTTGGCAATGCTGTCGTTGCTTGAAGATCCCCGCGGCGGTCCGCAAATAAAAATACTTTCACTTGCTCACCGATCGTTAACGGTTCTAAAACGTCTGAAGAATTTAACGGAATTTCTACATCACCATTCGTTAAAATATAGCGAGACCCTTGTTCTTCTAATACTGTCAAGCTGACAACTTGACCCGATTTGATTAATTGATTCATTTATTTCCCTCTTTTCCTCGTAAATCATTACATACTATGATTTGTTTTCATTTCCTCAAGCTTTTTTGTAAGCTCTGGTTGGTCTTCCAATAACTGAACTAAGTCAGCAATTCGATCGATGGAGTTCCAGCTAAGGTGATGCTCAATCCCTTCAACATCCTCATATATACGTCCTTCATCGACACCGATAAGACGTAAGAATTGCTCCAATAGCTCATGTCGTTGGACAAGGCGCTTTCCTAGCTTTTCCCCTTTTGGTGTTAATGATAAGCCTCTATATTTTTCGTATACTAAATATCCATCTTTATCTAATTTTTGGACCATTTTCGTAACTGAGGAAGGTAGAACAGATAATGCATCCGCAATATCAGACACACGTGCGTACCCTTTATTTTCAATTAGTAAATAAATTTGTTCAATGTGGTCTTCCATGCTCGGTGTTGGCATATCCTGTTCCCTCACTTTCCAAATGCTATTACAAGTTTACTACAACTTTGTATAAAAAGTTAACTGAAAACGAAAAATGAGCCATCCTCATACCGAAGAAGGCTCATTTTCATGTCGCGGATTGCGCCCTACAATATGAATCGCACGAATAATTTGTTTATTAATCATTTCAATATTTTCTGGTGTATTAAGTTGTTGAAATGCCGCGTCACGTGAATCTTTCGTAGTAACATATTTAGGAGGCAGAGTATTCAAAGTTATGGCGATAATATCCAACTCACAAACCTTACAATGACAAAAAGTTTGATACTCATTCCCATGCAGTAAAAATCTGACAAGTCCACTTACAATTTCTTCAATAACATTTCCTAAAACCGGTTCTGTCATATAATACTTTCGCCTCATTTAACTTTTTCGTTAATATTCATTTAACTCATCATAGCGCTTAACTGAGAATAACTCAATATTCCCCATGCATTTCAACAAAAAATTATCGTTTTTCCGTTTTCCAATAAATCTATAATGTTCTATTCAGATGCTTAAATTTTAATTTATTGTTAAATTTTAATAACTATTTAGGATTTATTGATTTTTAATAATCGTAAGGAATTGAGTACGACGAGTAACGTGGCCCCCATGTCAGCAAAAATAGCAATCCATAACGTTAGCCATCCTGGAATAACAAGTAATAGCGCAAGTAATTTCAAGCCCAGAGCAAACGAAATATTTTGCTTTATAATTTGGAGCGTTTTTCTACTCAGTCGAATTGTATAAGGCAACTTTGTTAAATCATCACCCATTAATGCAATATGTGCCGTTTCAAGTGCTACATCTGTGCCAGCACCACCCATCGCAATTCCGACAGAAGCCGTGGCAAGTGCAGGAGCATCATTCACTCCATCACCTATCATTGCAACTGCTCCGTACTGTTGTTGGAGCTGCTTCATAGCCTCTAGCTTATTTTCTGGAAGTAGCGCTGCTCGCACATCACGAATACCGAGCTGTTGTGCAATAGCCTGCGCCGTCTGTTCGGCATCCCCTGTTAGCATAACTGTATGCTCGATATGATTATGATGGAGCGCTTCAATGACCGCGCGACTTTCAGCTCGAATTTGATCCGCTATCGCAAGTGCACCTATAACTTCGAATTTTGTTGCAGCGACAATGACAGATTGCCCTTGCATTGTAAGCTGTTGAATTGTCTTAGCTAACTGCGGTGTTAAAGGGGCAATCGTTTCAATCCATTTTACACTACCGACGTAAACGGTTTGCTCGTTGACGGTAGCATACGCTCCCTTTCCTGTTACTGACTGGAACTCGGAAGGCTCTGGAATGATGACACCTTGCTGATGAGCTTTTGATAGCACAGCGCGAGCGAGCGGATGCTGTGAATTTTTTTCAACCGCTGAAACCATCGCTAGTAGCTCGACTTCTAATAGGTCTGCTGCCGGAATAATATGCGTGACTTCCGGTGCACCTTTTGTTAATGTACCGGTTTTATCAAATGCAACCGCCTTAATGCGCCCAAGCTCTTCTAAATGGACACCGCCCTTAATAAGCACACCTTGCCCCGCTGCGTTTCCAATTGCTGTAACAATCGCAACGGGTGTTGAAATGACGAGCGCACACGGACACCCTACAACGAGCACAGCTAAACCTTGATAAATCCAATGCTGCCAGTCTCCAGTAACGAGTGGTGGAAGAACAGCTACAAGTAGTGCCACAAGCATAATAGCTGGAGTGTAATATTTTGCAAAGCGGTCAACGAATTTTTGAGACGGCGCCTTCTCTGCCTGTGCCTCCTCTACTAAATGAATTATTTTAGCAATTGTTGTATCTTCTACGCGCTTCGTCACCTTTACCTCAAGCGCGCCTTCTTCGTTTAACGTCCCAGCAAACACTGTGTCATCCACCATCTTTGTTACAGGAATAGATTCACCTGTAATCGGTGCTTGATTAACTGTTGAAAGTCCGCGAATAACAATGCCGTCCATCGCAATTTTTTGACCTGGCTTTACAATTAGCACATCGCCTATTTCAATATCTTCCGTTGCTACTTCCATCTCATGAGTGTGATTACCGTGCGCACGTTTTACAAGTGCTACAGGTGGTGCAATATCCATTAGCTGCGCAATCGATTGTCGCGCCTTATTCATTGAGTAAGCTTCTAATGCCTCACTAACGGCAAATAAGAATACAACAATAGCTGCCTCCTGCCATTCACCAATAATCGCAGCGCCAATGATCGCAATTGTCATTAATGTTTTCATATCAAACTCAAACTTCAGTAAATTTCGTAAGCCAGTTTTAAAAATCTGTAAACCCCCAATGATAATGGCAATACCGTATAAACTATTAACTGCAATATGACCCTCACCTTGAAAGGTCCCTATAAAATAAGCTGCAACGACAAAAAATAATGAAAGTGCAGCTAGCTGATTTTCCGTACGTTTATAAAATGGCACACTTGTATCAATCCGGCGCTCCGTAGCAGCTACTACCTTAATACCGTCAAAGGCTCCAGCTTCCTCTAGCTGCTCTAGAGATGCATCCCCCGTTACAGTAAGCTTTGCCGCACCAAAATTTAATTGCACATCCTCTACCGTTGGAATGTCCCGAACATTACGTTCAAATTTTGCTGCGCAGTTTGCACACGATAAATTTTGCAGACGGTATTGCTGTTTGTTTGTTTCATTCATGGTAATTCACTCCTTTGAATGTTCATACGCAATTTTAACGATTTGATATACATGATCATCTGCTAACGAGTAATACATTAGTTTGCCATCTCGTTTAGATATCGCTAATCTGTGCTCCTTTAAATAGCGTAAGTGATGAGATGCTGTTGCTGTACTTGAACCGATAACGGCGGCCACATCACATACACATAGAGACTCTTCAATTGTTAACGCATAGGCAATTTTTAAACGAGTTTCATCTGCCAACGCTTTTAAAAACTGAGCCACCTTCGATAAGTCAGGCATTTGTTGCTGTACATGATGAACGGCGGCTTCATTAATCTTTGTGATTTCACACACTTCTTTATTCACTGTCTCACCTCATTCAAATATTCATTTGATTGTTCACAGTATAGCCGATTTATTCATAATATTCAAATGTCCATTTGAATGTTATGGACAAAAGTACAATAAAACTCGTAAGAATCTTCTCGGATAATTCCCAAGCATCGCCTAAGCACAAATTTGCTTCATGCGGTCAGTATGGTTACCGAGGTACATAACAGATACTCCAAGAGAATTTTTATAATGTTTAAATGAGACAGGTATACTTTCTTATCCATAAAAAAAGCTGTCCAAAAGCGAGTTATTCACTCACTTTTTGGACAGCCCATCTTTACATTATTCTTGAGGTTTTAAAATTAATTCGTATGTTGTATCTATGTCACCATTAATTTTTGTTTTCGAATAGCGTCCGTAAACCCAGCGTGAAATTTGATTATCATACCATTTTGATTTCACATGACCACTTTGACCTGGACCTACAATATGCTCGGCATACGATAAATCTTGAAGATCAGCTACAAAACGCCAAGACGCGCCGTGATTTACAATGCCACTGCCATTTTCAGAAGCAGCTTGCACCGTTACACTAGAGCCGCCTACAGCCATTTGATCAGGAGTTAAATATGAGGCTAGTAAATCTGAAGCGCCCGACAATGGATGATTAAACGTTAGCTTATTATAGCTACCCCATTGCCATTTTGAAATGGACGTACCGAATTTCTGATTAATTATCGAGACAGAATCCTCAAATGCTTTATAAACAAATGCATCTAAGCCGCCTTCATTCGCAATCCAAACGCCTTCGTTGCCTGCATACGCATCACGTAACATTTGGTCCATAACTTGCGACTTACCAGGCATTAACTCATACACATCTTCTGGCATTGCATCTTTAAATAACGCTTCCTTCATGTTTTTCATTAAGAAGTGGAAAACAAGAGGTGCACCCTCATCCTTGTTATCATACAGTTCCCATTCTTCCATTAATGTAATAACATTCGCGTATTTATTATCTGTATCCATCTTCTTTATTGTCGCCAGTAATTCCGGCAAAAACTCTTCTGCATACAGATTTTTCTTATCCATTTGCATCGCCTTCATATCCGCTGCTGTTAGTTTGAGCTGTGCGCCCGTTTTCTCGTCATAAATAGGCGTTTCAATCATCTCTACGATACGCTCGTAGCGATACGGCTGTGCCCAAATATTAGAAATATGGTACGGATATTCCTCACCAATGACTTCATTATTCGCTGTTGCGATATAGCCTTCTTCTGGGTTCACAACGGTCGGCAGTTCATCGTACGGGATGTAACCTTCCCACCCGTATTCAGAAGAATCACCTGGTACTGGTAGCTCTGCATTCCCCTTTTTACGAATCGGGACATTGCCGTTTGCTTTATACGCAATCGTTCCGTCTTTTGACGCGAATACGAAGTTTTGTGCTGGCGCCATGAAATCTTCCAGTGCGAGCTCAAACTCTTCCCAATTCGACGATTTATTAAAACCAATAACCGCTTGTAGTTCTTTCGTTGGCTCTAACGCTGTCCATTGCATTGAAAATACTGCCGATGCTTTTGTATCGTCTGTCATGACATTTGAAATAATTGGACCATGACGTGTCTCAACAACTTCAAAATCAATTGTTTGCCCATCTTTTACAATAATCGGCTCACTACGAACTGTCGCATCTTCCCACTGCCCGTCATACTTAAACTGATACGGATTATTTGGATTTGGCGTTTCGATATATAAATCTTGCACGTCTGGGTTCACATTTGTTACGCCCCATGCGATTTCTTCGTTATGGCCTAAAATAATGCCCGGAATCCCGGCAAAAATAACACCGCTAACATTTTGCTCCGGTGATTTTAAGTGCATTTGATACCAAACGGATGGCGAGCTCAAACCTAAATGCGGATCATCTGCAAGAAGTGGGTAACCTGATTCCGTAAGCTCCCCTGAAATGACCCAGTTATTACTACCATTAAATTCTTTAGGTAGTAAATCTGTATTGAATACACCCGAAACCTCTACCTGATTTGCTAAGTTTGCTTCAATAATTGATTTTGCGTTTTCTGGATAGTTAAACATTAACTCATCCACTTGCTCTTTTGTATAGTTTTGTAATGCCCAGTGGCGGAATGCTTGTAAATTCCAGTTGCCACCTAAGTCATAGGCCATATATTTACCAATCGCCAATGAGTCCACTGGTGTCCAAGTCTCTGGCTCGTAACCTAGTAACTTAAATTCATATGATAGCTTGCTCGTGCCTTTTACTTCGTCAATAAAAGCATTTACACCTTCTGCATACCATTCTAATATTTGTTTTGACTCATCATCATAGCCGTCCCATGATTCTTCCGCTGCATGACGCAGACTAAATGTACGGAAAAACTTATCTGTTTCAACCGCAGCTGCACCGACAACTTCCGCTAATGTTCCGCTCGCTTGACGACGTGCTAAATCCATTTGGAATAAACGATCCTGAGCCTGCACATAACCTTGTGCACGATATAAATCTTGTTCGGACTGTGCCTCGATATGTGGAACCCCCATACCATCGCGTGTAACATTAACATCTTCATCTAAAATTGTGACAACTGTTTCTCCTTCAATTAAAGGCTTAGAGTTTGCTACATATAAATGTAATCCGGCTACTATAACTCCACCAGCCACAATTACTAACCCGATAATCCAAATAAGCAAGTTGACGATTTTCTTGCCTCTACTCTTCACTGTTTTTTGTGACATCATATCCACCTCTCTATCTATGTAGTTACTGTTTTTCCAATAATGTACTTAATTCAACAAGTTCCACATGTACTGATTGAAGTCCTGCAACTGTATGAACTTTCAATTAAACAGTATGTACCCATTTACATCGTTTTCAATTTTAATACGATTGGGCAATGATCGCTACCTAAAACTTGCGAATGAATACCCGCTTCGTCGATAAATTCCACTATACGATCCGATACAATGAAGTAATCAATACGCCAACCTATGTTGCGCTCGCGTACCTTATTCATATAAGACCACCACGTGTAGTGATCGGTTGCATGTGGATGAAGATGACGGAAAGTATCGGTAAATCCACTTGTCAGTAATTCTGTCATTTTCGCCCGTTCTTCCACTGTAAATCCTGAATTCCCCATATTGGATTTAGCATTTTTTAAATCAATTTCGGCATGCGCAACATTTAAATCACCGCAATAAATGACTGTTTTTTTGACATCAAGCTCTTTTAAATAAAGGGCTAGTTTCTCTTCCCACTCCAAGCGCAGTGGTAAACGAGCGAGATCGCGCTGGGAGTTTGGCGTATACACATTCACTAAATAAAACTGCTCGTATTCTAGCGTAATGATACGTCCCTCCGACTGTGTTTCCTCGTCACCAACCCCATAGCAAACGGATTGCGGCTCATGCTTTGTAAAAATCGCTGTACCGGAATAGCCTTTTTTCTCTGCATAGTTCCAGTATTGATAATACCCTTCAAGCGGCAGCTCAATCTGGCCAGCTTGACATTTTGATTCTTGAATACAGAAAAAATCTGCGTCCATTTCATTAAAGTAATTTAAAAAACCTTTTGTGACACAGGCACGGATGCCATTGACGTTCCACGATATAAATTTCATTGTATGCACCCTTCCTGTTATGTTAGAAAGACCCATCCCGTCCAATAATACGAGGAGATGATGTCCTATTATGTAGTTAATGGAAGCTATCCTTTCTTAACTACTAAACAAGCGCCCTCCGTCTTCACGAAAGGCGCTCTTTTTGGTTAGTTACGATCAATCTTCGCCGACAATTTTTACTTCCTTTTCTAACTCTACACCGAACTTTTCTTTTACGACGCGTTGCACCATTTTAATTGTTTCAATATAATCTTTTGCAGTGGCGTTGTTTTTATTAATGATAAATCCAGCGTGCTTTTCAGATACTTCCGCACCACCAACACCCTTACCTTGTAGCTCACTATCTTGAATGAGTTTACCTGCAAAATATCCTGGTGGACGTTTAAATACACTACCTGCTGATGGATATTCGAGCGGCTGTTTTGACTCGCGCTGAAATGTTAAATCTGCAATTTTCGCATCAATTGCTGCTTGGTCACCTTTGGCTAATTGGAATGTTGCTGATAAAACATAGTAGCCGTTTTTAGAAATAATACTTTTGCGATATGACAAATCCAGCTCATCTTTAGACAACACTAGACACTCGCCTTCATCTGTTAACACCGCACACTGTACGATAACGTCTTTAATCTCACCGCCATACGCACCGGCATTCATTGCCATTGCACCACCGATTGATCCCGGAATTCCACAAGCAAATTCAAAGCCTGTTAAACTTTCTGCTGCAGCACGTTTTGAAACGTCTATAATGAGCGCTCCGCTCCCAGCATATACTGTGTCGCCTTCAATACGGATTTCATCTAGCTTTGCAAAATGAAGTACAATACCACGTACACCGCCATCACGTACAACCATGTTTGAACCGTTTCCTAGCATTAGTAACGGAATATCATGAGTATGTGCATATTTTACAACGGCTACTGCTTCTTGTTCTGTTGCAGGCATGACGAAAACATCAGCATTACCACCAAGTTTTGTCATCGTATATGTTTTTAATGATTCATTTGTTTTAATATTTTCTGGTTTTATCCATTGAGCTAAATCCTCAGCCCATTGATATAATGTCATAAAAGTCATTTCCTTTCCTGTAAACCTCTTGTACTCCTTTAGTATCGGGTTTTACGAACTTTTTGACAAGTAAAAACATATTACGTCCACTGTTGCGACCACTTTTCAATTTCACGAACGGCCCCTTCTAACGATTGGCCTTTTTCTGTCAAGGAATACTCCACACGAATTGGTACTTCTGAGAACATTTTACGCTCTACAAGACCTTCTTTTTCAAGCTCTTTTAAACGTTCTGATAATAGGCGTCCACTAATCGGCAAGGCAGATTCAATCGCATTAAAGCGTTGTGGCCCTTCTAATAGTTGATAAATAATTAACGCCGTCCAGCGCTTCCCTACTAACTCCATCGCTTTCGCTAGGCGTGGACATAATGCTGTTTCTTTCACTATTTTTCACCTCTACTTCATCTATTGTAACGATATTAATAACGATTGTAAATTTCACATTAAATAACGGTTAGCTATATTGCTAGTGTACCACTAGCACAAAATTACGAAAAGTAAGTAGCTTACACAATATTCACATTAAATTTAATAACATTTATTGTAATAAGTGGTCATTTATTTTATTATTACAGTTGTAAGCATTATTTGGGGGGATTATGTCATGACTCGATATGCAGTTGATCTTGCTCATTCATCAATTGGCTTTTCTGTAAAACATATGATGATTTCTAAAGTAACAGGACTGTTTGATTCGTACTCTGCAAAAATTGAAGCCGTTGATATTGCTAATTTAGCTGATTCGACTATTCAATTTGAAATTGATGTAGCCAGCGTTTCTACTCGAGATGCGGCTAGAGACAATCATTTAATTTCAGCAGATTTTTTTCATGCAGACCGCTTTCCTAAAATTACATTCGTTAAAACGGCTGTTGAACTAGTTGATGCTCGGCATTTTCGTGTCACTGGTGCTTTAACGATTAAGGATGTAACAAGGCCTGTGACATTTGATGTTACCTACACTGGCCATGTAACAAATCCATGGGGGGCAGAGGCTTATGGATTCTCATGTACAGCAATTCTTAATCGTAAAGATTTCCAGTTAACCTATAATTCCGTGCTAGAATCTGGCGGATTTCTAATTGATGAAAATGTTGTCGTTTCTGTTGAATTAGAATTAAATCCGATATAACTTATACACATCTAGCGTTGCTTTATGCAGGGCTAGATTTTTTTTGGAACTTTTTTATTGATATTACGTAAACAGAACGGAAGGTGGGGTTTATATGTTTCCAGGTGATTTTATGTTTAATTTTGCACCTATTTTTATCGGTATTATTTTTATCATAGTATTTAGCATGCTTGCGTTTACAATTATTTCGAAATTTATGGAAGGGATTAAAAATAATAATTCTCCGTTATTAAATGTACCTGCACAAGTCGTAGCGAAACGCACAAAGGTTCAAGGAAGTAATTCTTATACAACCTATTATGTAACCTTTGAAGTACATAGCGGTGATCGTATGGAATTAAAGCTATCTGGCTCAGATTACGGAATGTTCGCTGAAGAGGATTTAGGAATATTATCATTCCAAGGCACGCGCTTCGTTTCCTTTAAACGCCAAAAACCAGAAAAACACACCTCGTCCCAAAATTAAGGGCGATAGATTTTCCTTTATATGTGATTAAGAAGGTTATACTTTCTTTTCCACCAAAAAAGCTCCTCGCATGCGAGGAGCTTTTTGTTACTTATTATACAGTTACTGTAGCTAATTTTTGTGCAGCAGCTTTTACATTTTCAAGACCAGCAGCGATGATGTTTTGTGCTTCTGCTGGATTAGCATTGTGACCTTCGATAATTACTTCTTCAAGTAATTGCATACCGAATACGCCGCAAGCTACGTTTTTAATGTAAGTGTGAGCCATTTCCATTGGTGCTGACTCCGGAGTAGAGTAGATACCACCACGAGCTGAAAGAAGTATTGTTTTCTTATCAGTAAGAAGGCTAATTAATTGACCTTCAGCGCTGTATTTGAAAGAAAAACCAGCAGCATAAGTATAGTCAATGAAAGTTTGTAGTGCAGCCGGAATTGTTAAGTTCCAAAGTGGGAATGCCCATACTACTACGTCAGCAGCAGTGACAGCATCCATTGCTTTTTGTTTAGCCGCTAAGATACGCGATTCTAGTTCAGATAATTCTTCACTAGCTTGTAATTTACCGAAAGCATTGAATAAATCTTGACCGAAGTAAGGCATGTCTTCAGCGAATACGTCGAAAGTTGTTACGTTTGTACCTTCAACTTTAGCAGCCTCGGCTACAAAAGTTTCATACATTTGTGTTGAAACGCCGTCTGGACGGTTGTTAGCTTTAATTACTAATACATTAGTCATTTATAATAATCTCCTTTTAATTCAAAACTCATTTATCTCGAATTCGAGATATACTCTTATAATAAAAGAGCAACGATTAAAAATCAATCAAATTGCTCTCAGACTTTAGGATGAAATTATAGATCACACTGTCCATCTACACATGCTGCGCCTTCTTGACCTACCATATTAATCTTACGGCGAAGTCCTGCTTCCTGAGCAGCCTTCTCAATTGTTTGTTCAAATAATGCTTGAGGCTGTGCACCTGAAATCCCGTACTTATTGTCCACGACAAAAAACGGTACGCCGCGTACGCCAAGCTGCTGTGCTTCATAAATATCTTGCTCGACCTCGGCATTGTAATCCGTACTGTGAATAACTTGGAGCGCCTGCGCCTCATCTAAACCTACTTCTTTGGCAAGGGCCACTAGTTCGTCTGCACGTCCGATTGCCTTCCCTTCAAGGAAATAGGCTTTAAGTAAACGTTCACTCAATTCAGCACCCTTCCCTTGCTCCTCAGCCCACTTTACTAATCGATGCGCAGCTGTAGTATTCGCTGTTTTCATGTCATCGAAATTGTATTGTAAACCTACTTCTTTCGCGCGCTCAGCCACATTTGCAGTCATATTTTTTACTTCCTGCTCGGACATATTGTATTTTTTACTTAATGAATCATAAACAGAATCTTCAGCATCTACAGGTGTTGATGGATCTAGTAAATAACTTTTAAACTTTACCTCTACTTGCCCTAAGTAACCTGAGTCTTGTATAGCTTTTTCTAATTGTCTTTTGCCAATATAGCAAAATGGACATACATAATCTGACCATACTTCGATTTTCATAATTTTTCACACTCCTTGTTATTTATTGTAACGACGTATGTAAAGTTTACACAATTAAAAAGTCTTATGAATAATGCATCCTCCTCCCTCCTATACTGCCCAATAAAAAGAAAAAAGGTGATGTTTTGAGACATTCTATATGGCTAGATAATTTTACAGCCTTAGCAACTCCTACGCTAGCAAATGACATGAGGTGTCAGGTTTGCATTATAGGGGGTGGACTCAGCGGTATTTATACTGCCTATTTATTAGCTAAAAGCGGCGTAGATGTCGTACTTGTGGAGGCACAAGCAACAATTGCTCACGGTGCTACTGCCTACTCAACAGGGAAGTTAACTGCACAGCATGACATTATTTATTCAAAGTTAACAGAAGCACAAGGTAAAATGTATTACAGCTCAAACAAATCGGCCATTGATGCTGCGTTAACGACAAACCCTCCTTCCTTTTCACTTGCTACTTCATATTTATATACTACGACTGAAGAAGGCCAAGAAAAGTTGAAGCAAGAAGCAGAAGCGTATAAAAAAATCGGCATTCCTATGGTCGCAACGAAGGAAGTTGAATTAGCTCTACCTATTCAGTTGGCACTTGGTATGAAAAATGAAGGGCAAATAAATCCAGCTGAGTTTACTACTCATTTCGCGAAGCTTGCGCGTAAGGAAGGTGCACAGCTATTCACAGATACACGCGTCATCACTATAGATGCACAGGATAAGATCATTCTTACTCATAATGACTACACTATTTCCTACGATAAGCTAATATTATGTACACATTATCCAATTGAATCGATCAAGGGCTTATACAGTGCAAAGCTCCAAGTAAGTCGATCTTATTTAATGGCAACTGAAACTACAGAATTATTAAACGGGCAATATATTAGTATCGATGAACAAAGCCGCACAATGCGAACTGCTCTAATAGGACAAACACCGTATTTTATTTACGGCGGTAGCGCCCATTTAGCCGGCACTGAATCGAATACAGATAAATTTTATGACACGCTCCGATCAGAGCTTACAGGTCAATTTGATTTACCAGAACCCTCTTTTATGTGGAGCGCACAGGACGTTATGACGCCAGATAACCTCCCCTATATCGGGCAACTAACAGAAAGTGAAGACACAATTTATATCGCAACAGGCTACCGTAAATGGGGATTATCTACTTCCCTTGTAGCAGGAGAAATTTTAAATGCGGCGATCACAGGAACAGCGCATCCGGCAGCAGAACTATATGCACCAAGCCGGTCAGCATTTGGACGCAAGCTTTATTTCATGCTGACAACAGGTGGCTTCATTAGCGAGCAATTGATTGCAGGCTATGTCACGCGTATGGATACGCCGCGCTGTACGCATTTAGGCTGTAAAACGAGATGGAATAAAGGGGACGAAACTTGGGACTGTCCTTGTCACGGCTCACGTTATGATAAACACGGACAAGTTATCGAAGGACCGGCTGTTTATCCACTAAAATTAAAAAAGACCGATGAGCGTTAACTCATTGGTCTTTTTTAATTTATTTTAAACCGTCTGTAAGAACAGGGACAATTTGTTTTTTACGAGATACAACACCTGGTAATGAAATGCGACCGTTTACGATTTCACCGCCGAAGCTTCGCGCAGATGCCTCTGCTACTTTACCCACTGCTACTGCTGTAGAGTCGTTGTTTAAGATGTCTGTTACGACGAAGAAGAATAAATCTAAACCGTTTTCTTCAACGTTTTTCGCAAGTAATGCTTCTAGCTCTGCTTGGCGACCTAGTACGTCTTCGATATCTACTGCGTTCACTTGTGCAACAACTGCTTTGTTTACACCGAAGTCAAAGCCTTTCGCATCTAAAGAAAGTAAGTCTTCTAATGATTTATCTGAAAGGTCAGCACCTGCCTTAAGCATTGCAAGACCGTATTCAGCAGCGTCAACACCAGCAATTTCTGCTAGCTCTTCCCCTGCCTTCACGTCTGCTGGAGTGCAAGTTGGTGACTTGAATAGAAGTGTATCTGAAACAATTGCTGAAAACATTAAGCCCGCGATGTTAGCAGGAACTTCTACACAATTTTCTTTAAAGATTTTATATAAGATTGTTGCAGTACATCCAACTGGCTCTGCACGGAAGTATAGAGGGTCAGACGTTTGAAAATTAGCGATACGATGATGATCGATAACTTCTGTAATTTGCACTTCTTCAATACCATCCGCTGATTGTTGAAATTCATTGTGGTCAACAAGAATTACTTGCTCTGCTTCTCCCAAAACCGAACCAATTAAGCGTGGTGCTTCGAAACCGAATTTCTCTAATGCGAACTTTGTTTCATTATTTACATCCCCAAGGCGGACTGCTTCTGCCTTCACACCTAGCTGTTGTTTTAAATAAGCGTATACAATAGCAGATGTAATTGTATCTGTATCTGGGTTTTTATGTCCGAAAACTAAAATATTTTTCATCATTTTCCTCCTATAATAATTGCTTATATGCGTGTTTATTTTATCATACCTCTCCTAGAGGAAAAATAGAAATTTTCTATATTGGTGAATATTAGCATTACCTCATCGCCTACCTTTCCATCAACAAATACTAATGAAAAATACTCGCTTTTAGCTCTAAAAATATTAAATAACAGTCATTTTATCAAAAAAAACATAACATTTAAGTTAATACTTATTATATAATGATTATTAGAAATATGCTTTTTTTAACAAAATACTTGCACATATTTACTTTTACATACAGAAATGAGGATTTACATGACGAAGAAAATGGAGAAAAAGTATATTCCATTAGCTGAATTCTTCCAAAATGCGTCGCAAAAGCAAATGACTCTGACATATGACGAGATTGAAAATATTATGGGGCAGGAGTTGCCAAATGCTGCGTATTTAAATTTAAGTTGGTGGAAGAAAACAAAGCAACCATTAACGCATTACTTATCTTGGTTAAATTCAGAATATAATGTAATTGATGTGAAGCTTAGTCGTTCTGTCACGTTTTCACGCTTGAATCATAGTACGGAAGATGAACTAGATGTAAGTGCTACAAAAAATACATTTATTATCCGCTCAATAGAAACGGATGATGCACGTGCATTCATTAACTTACAAGAAGAAATTTTCGAGCAAACGAATTTCGAATATTTCGGACCCAATGAGCAAGGATTAACTGTTCAACAAATTAGAAAAATGATGGCGGATTGGCGTAAGCAAAAAAACTGTACAATTTTAATGTGTATATTCAATGGACAGTTTGCTGGCTATGCAATGATTCAAGGAAGTGTATCAACGCGTACAAAGCATATAGCAACCGTTCGCATCGCTGTAAAACAACAATTTAAAGGTAATGGCATTGGCTCAGCTTTATTAGAACAATGCGAAGTTTGGGCAAAAGAAAATAGCATCGAGCGTTTAGAAGCAGCCATTATGTCACATAACGAAACTGCATTATCACTATTCAAAAAGCATAACTATTTAGTAGAAGGTACACGTCACCACGGAGTAAAAATAGAGGCAGATTACTTTGATGAGCTTTATCATGGCAAATTAATATAATTTCTTTACGGTATTCCTGCATTAGGAATACCGTTTTTCTTAACCACGAACAATAGCCGTAATGTGCCTGTTTAACCTCGACAAGCCGATGTGGAGGTGCTCTTTGCCTTCGCCTAGACGTTGCATGTACTTATTCACATGTTATCCATATGGCGAAATTTTATAATTTCCTTAACAGTAAAAAAATCGTAAAAGCATGGGGCTTTTACGATTTCAAATATTAGCTAATAGCAATAATGTTCTTCAGTTGATCTGCTTGACGAACGTCATCCATATACGTCTCACGGTATGTTTCATATTGGTCCTTATTTTGCTGCACAACACATTCTACGAGTGCATGTAGTACAGAAAACACTGCAATGGTACAAGTCGCTCCCCCATCATGTACTGATGCGACTGTAAGCAGTACATTTGCCTGCTCTTGAACAGTACTAAGAGGCTGATCTCTTACTGCAATAATCTTTACATTTTTGCGTTTAGCAATATCAACCGTCGTAATAATATCCTCATATTCTTCATTCAATGAAATAACAAATAGTACTGAGTTCTCATCCATTAGCGCAAGTTGTAGCGCTATTTTTTCCGCGTCATGCGGAATGAAATGAACATGATTGCGTAACATGGATAAATTAGTATATAGCCAATGAGCAGCTGGAGCCGATTGTCTAAAACCTAAAATATGTATTTTTTTTGCACGGTGGACAAGTTGTACAGCTTCTTCAAAATGATTTTCATCAATTAATTGGAATGTATTTGAAATACCACTTATATCCTGATTCATGACATCATTCCGTGGGTTACGCTTTTCCTTCTTCGCTGCAACTTTTCTTTTAGGTACAGGCATCCCACCATTTTGAACGATGAAGTCTCTAATTTTCTCTTGTAGTTCACTAAAACCAGATAAATCGATTGCATAGCAGAAGCGAATTACCGTCGATTCACTAACACCAGCAAGTCTACCTACTTCTGAAGCGACTTGTGAGGCAATAACATTCGGATTATCAATAACGAACTGCGCGACCTTTCTTTGTCCTTTAGATAATCGAATATATTTCTTCTTAATACTATCGCAAATACTCATTCTTCATACCCTTTCCTTTCTATTAAATTGGTATACGTTATGTCAGTCTACGAGCGCTATGTTTCATATGATAAAAAATACATTATCATGAATATAAATTGAATACAATGACTTTTCTGAAAAAACTTTAATACAGTAAAGAACGCAGCTTTTTCATGTATATAAATGACAAAATTTTGTAATCCTTTTTAAAAAGATAAAAGATTTATTAATTTTAAACTAAATATATTATATTAGTGCTATTAAAAACAATGTATATTTTCTATTAAAATAGAATAAAACGGCGCTAGCTCATATGTAACTTGAGCTACCACCGTTTTGTACTAAAAGCAACCAGCGAACTATTGCAATTCTGTTTGTTTCGTTTCTTTTCCTAAAATAGCGACCGCTGCTACACCGATTAAAATGGCAATACAGAAAATGGTGAAGATGAAACCAATGTCATAGCCTTTTGTTAAAAGTGACCCCACTAATAACGGGCCGAAAATCCCACCGATACGTCCAACTGATGCAGCCATTCCTGCACCTGTACCGCGAATAACAGCTGGATATTGCTCAGGTGTATAAGCATATAGGGCGCCCCATGCTCCTAGATTAAAGAAAGATAATAACATTCCTGATACGAGCAATGCCGTCACTGTATCTGCATTCCCGAAAACAAACGCACTTGCGGCTGTACCAATTAAATAAGTAATAAGTACAAATTTACGCCCCCATTTTTCAATAAACCAAGCAGCTGTAAAGTAGCCCGGTAACTGTGCAAGCGTCATAATCAATACATATTTAAAACTTGAAATTAAGCTAAAGCCCTTGCCGACCATTACACTTGGTAGCCAAAGGAACATACCGTAGTAAGAAAATACGACAGTAAACCATAAAATCCATAACATTAATGTAGATCGAGAATAGTTTTTTGACCAAACTTCCTTCATATTTTGCATGATGGAACGTTTTTGTGACTCTACCTTTACTGTGAACTGTGGTGAATCTGGCAACTTCATACGAATATAGACAGCGTAAAATGCGGGTAATGCTGTTAATAGAAGTGCCACACGCCAACCTTCAATTGGCCAAAAATCTGCAGGTATAACAAAATACGAAATTATTGCTGCAATTAACCAGCCACCTGCCCAGAAGCTCTCTAACAGTACGACAACACGCCCGCGTTCCTCTGCCTTTACACTTTCTGAAACAAGCGTTGAAGCTACTGGCAACTCCCCACCGAGCCCCATCCCAACAAAAAAGCGGAACACTAAAAACACTGTTAATGTTGTTGTAAATGCAGACAACCCACTTGCTACGGAGAACAGCACAAGCGTCCACATAAAAATTTTCTTACGGCCTACTTTATCTGCAAATACACCGAAAACTAATGCACCAACTGCCATCCCTATGGAGTTAATACTACCAATCCAGCCCATTTGAGTTGAATTAAGGCCCCAATCAACAGCGAGTGCCGCAATAACGAACGATAGAATCCCAACGTCCATCGCATCAAACATCCAACCAATCCCCGCAACGCCTAGTAACTTATTGCGAGAAAGTGGTTGTGTCATATTTTTCTCTTT
The DNA here is from genome assembly GCF_038003525.1 of Solibacillus sp. FSL H8-0538. Classification (NCBI taxonomy): domain Bacteria; kingdom Bacillati; phylum Bacillota; class Bacilli; order Caryophanales; family Caryophanaceae; genus Solibacillus; species Solibacillus sp. FSL H8-0538. The sequence continues at coordinate 3,491,073 of NZ_JBBOPI010000001.1, forward strand.
TGTATGAATTCTAGTCATCTTTACTCTATCACCTTTCATCTGTCTTTACACTTGACTTAACAATGAATACTATAACACATTTGTTCCCTAAAAGTGACAACAAAAAATTAATTTATCCAATTGTTTAGACTATTTATTCATTACCTATTGAAATAGCACTAGGAGAGGGTTAAAATGTCTTGTATATAAAAACAACTGTTCATCTAGTGAGAACAAAAGGAGCTAATTTCGTTATGTGGAAAGGTCTTATCGAAGAATACAAACAATATTTACCAGTTAATGAAAATACACCAGCACTAACACTAAATGAAGGAAACACTCCTTTGATCCATTTAGTAAACCTGTCTGAAAAACTAGGCATTGAATTATACGGGAAAATAGAAGGTGCTAACCCAACCGGTTCTTTTAAAGACCGCGGTATGGTATTTGCGGTAGCCAAAGCAATCGAAGAAGGCGCTAAAGTAATTATCTGTGCGTCTACTGGTAATACATCGGCAGCTGCTGCAGCATACGCAACACGTGCAGGCATTAAATCGATCGTTGTAATTCCAAAAGGCAAGGTTGCTTTAGGTAAACTCGCACAAGCTTGTATGTACGGAGCAAAAATTATTGAAATCGACGGTAACTTTGACGACGCCTTAACAATCGTACGTAAAGTAAGCGAAACAACACCAGTTGCACTTGTAAATTCAGTGAATCCTTATCGTATCGAGGGCCAAAAAACAGCGGCATTCGAAATCGTAGACAGCTTAGGTGCTGCACCTGATTATTTATGTATTCCTGTCGGTAACGCAGGTAATATTACAGCGTACTGGAAAGGCTTTAAAGAATATAATGAAGCTAAAGGTACTGGTCTGCCAAAAATGTTCGGCTTCGAAGCAGAGGGTGCAGCGGCAATCGTACAAGGTGCCCCAATTGCAAACCCTGAGACCGTAGCAACAGCAATTCGTATCGGGAATCCAGCAAGTTGGAAATTCGCTGAAGCAGCGCGTGATGAATCTGGCGGTATTATCGACTCTGTAACAGATGATGAAATTTTAGCAGCGTATAAATTAATTGCTGGTACAGAAGGTATTTTCGTAGAGCCTGGTTCAGCAGCTTCTCTTGCAGGAGTGATTAAATCAGTAGAAGCAGGAAAAATTGCTAAAGGTAGCCGTGTCGTTACTGTATTTACAGGAAACGGCTTAAAAGATCCAGATACAGCAATGAGTGTTTCAACTGTTGATTTAGTGTCTCTTGATAACGATGAACAAGCAATTCGTGAATATATTGAAGGTGTTTTTGCACTATGAGTAATCAATGGCAAATCTCCATTCCTGGAAGCACAGCGAACTTAGGACCAGGCTTTGACTCTATCGGGTTGGGTTTGTCACTGTATTTAAAGCTAACTGTTACGCTTCAAGATGAATGGCAATTCGTACATGTAGGTGAAAATGTGCCAACTAATACAACAGTTGAGGACCATTTAATTTATAAAATAGCAAAACAGGTTGCTGAACAGTTTGGCAAACAATTGCGCCCATGCCTAGTTGAAATGACAAGTGAATTACCTCTTGCACGTGGTTTAGGCAGCAGTGCAGCGGCAATTGTAGCAGCTATTGAACTTGCTAACCTATTATGTGAACTTGATTTATCCATTCAAGATAAATTAAATATTTCCTCACAAATTGAAGGTCATCCAGATAATGCAACAGCTTCTGTATTAGGCGGCTTGACGATTTCAGCAATGAGCGAAGACGGTATTGTCGACACAATACAAGTAAATGATATTGATGCGGCATTTGTTGTATTCATTCCGAATGTGGAGTTGAAAACGGCGGAAGCACGCGGCGTTCTTCCTGCACAGTTTGACCGAGCTTATGCAGTACGGGCAAGTGCTAATGCCAATATGCTAGCAGCCGCACTCATTGCAAAGGATTATGAACGTATCGGTTGTTATATGGAAGTAGATTTGTTCCATGAGCCGTTCCGTGCTAAACTAATTCCGCAGTATGTAGAAATCCATGCAGCAGCTAAGCAAGCTGGAGCATACGGTACAGCGCTTAGCGGTGCAGGACCTACACTCATTTCCATCATACCTAGTGAAGGTGCCGAGCAATTTGTGGTGAATATGAAGGCACAGTTCCCTACTCATAAAATAGTATTAACAACAGCGGATCACAAAGGCGCTCAAGTACTAGCGCTATAAATTATAAGATTAGAAAGACACATCTCGCCCCAAAATAGGGCCAGATGATGTCCTTTACCACTAAAAATAAGGCAATAACATCTCAGGTGAGATGTTATTGCCTTTTTATGCATATTTTACCCATAAAATGGATATAATAATAGAATCCGATAAAAGAAAGGGGAAAGGACGATGAAGATTGGAATTATTGCAGCTTCAGGAATAGCCGGAGGTCATATTTTACGTGAGGCTGTAATGCGTAATCATGACGTGACAGCCATTGTCATGAATAAAGCTGCCCTCAAACTCGATGTCGATACAATTGAGACGGATTTATTCTACTTAACACCTGAGCAGATCCAGCCATTTGATGTACTAATTAACGCCTTTTCCCCACCACTTGGAGAAGCGCATTTACACGTTGAGGCAGGTAAACATTTAATCTCGTTACTAGAAAATAGTGAGAAGAAGTTATTTGTCGTCGGAAGTTCCGGTTGTCTATTCATCGATCGTAACAAATCGATTCGCCTATTAGAGCACGATGAATATCCAAAGCATCTCGTCGAAACAGCGAAACACCAGTTGCAAAATTTACACGACTTACAAAATTCTTCGATTCAATGGTCTTTCCTAAGCCCTTCCGTCATGTTCGATTCAGATGGACCACGTACAGGACATTATATTTTAGGTAAGGAGCGCGTACTAGTAAATTCACAGTTCAATAGCTACATTAGCTATGCGGATTTTGCGGTAGCGGTCATTGATGAGATTGAAAATAATCACTTTGTAAACAAAAGCTTTACAGTCGCTTCTGAAAACGTAAATTCCACTTCCTAGTTAGAAAGACACAACTCGCCCAAAATAGGGCGAGTTGATGTCCTTACTTATGTGGTTAAGAAAGTCATACTTTCTTAACCACTAAACCGAAGGGAAGTATCCAAAAACTTTGGATACTTCCCTTTATTGTGCTCTACACTATTAATACTAAACTAATCGCCATGACGGCCATCCCTGCCACTAAACCGTAAATTGATAAATGGGTTTCGTCGTATTTCTTTGCAGCTGGTAACAACTCATCTAGCGAAATAAATACCATAATGCCGGCAACCCCTGCAAAAACAACACCAAACATAACATCATTTAAATACGGCATTAAAATTAGGAATGCTACAATAGCACCTACTGGCTCTGCTAACCCTGATAATAACGATAAACGGAATGCCTTAACACGGTTACCTGTCGCGTAAAAAATTGGTACTGCAACCGCAATACCTTCTGGAACATTGTGAATAGCCACGGCAATCGCAATCGCAACACCGAGACTAGGATCCTGCATCGCTGACATAAACGTTGCAATACCTTCTGGGAAATTATGAATGGCAATGGCAAGCGCTGTAAATGTACCCATCTTCATTAATTTATCCGCATCCACAGCGGGTTTCATCTCAACAGCATTAACGTCCTCTACTGTGCGTACCTCATGTGGATTATTTTTATTTGGGATAAAACGATCGATTAACGCAATTATCAACATACCTCCAAAAAAGCCAGCTAACGTCATCCAGTAGCCTTCTGTTTCACCTAGTGCATTCGTTAATGCATCCTTTGCCTTCACAAAAATCTCGACAAGTGAAACATAAATCATTACACCCGCTGAAAATCCAAGTGCAATTGATAAAAACTTTGTATTCGTTCTTGATGTGAAAAAGGCAATTAAACTACCTACACCGGTCGCTAACCCGGCAAAAAGTGTTAAGCCTAATGCTAACAGTACATTTCCATCCATACACTTTCCCTCTGTTTCTTAATATTATTTTGATTATACCGCAAAAGTTTCATTCAGGAAACATTTTTAGCCTAATAAATATTTTGTGTGACAAACCAACTTTTAGTTCAAAATTAAAGCGCCTAATTTCTTAAGCGCTTATTTTTAGCAGTTCGTCTTTTACTATATTCATACCAAATGACACAAACGACAAACCATGTATACCCCATGCTCCAACCAGCTAGTACATCTGTTGCAAAATGTCTGCTTTCTGCAATGCGGGACAGACCAATCAGACAGGCTAACGTTACTGCCACAACCCAAACCCCTATAATTTGCTTACGGACTATTAATACCTCCGATACTAAATATGCCAGTGCTAATAAATAGAGTACCCCTGTCATCGAGTGACCTGACGGGAAACTATAAGACGTTAGCTGCTCCACAATTTCTGGACGTGGACGCTCAAAAATAGCTTTTAACAGTTGATTTAATAGATTTCCCGCAGCGACTGTTAGTAACACAAATAACATCCCGCGGTAATTGCGCCCACGTATCCATAATACAAGCATGGTGATTAGCGCGACACACACAACAAAAATCGTATCCCCTATATAGTGGAACAAAATAAGTAGCTCATTGCCACCTAGTAGCGATGACATGGTAGTATCAAATTCGACCGTAAACAATTTTTCATAGTTTATTGCTAACAATAGGAATACTACGAATGTTACAGCGGCTAACGGATACGCCCAATTCTTCATTTACATCGCCTCTCTTTCTAAATAATTACTGACATTTTACCATATGCAGAGGAAAATACGTTATTTCCAAGTTCAATTAAAAAAGGCACTGACTTAAAAGTAGCGTTACCACTTTTGAGTCAGCCCCACATAGTTATTCTATAACAATATAATTACCATGTTCCATTGCAATAATAAATTCTGGTTGTTCAGGCTTTCCTTCTTTTAGTCGCGCTTTGTGGCCTGCAATATGCTCCGGGCTCTTCTCCCAGTTTTTCCATGCTTCTTGAGATTCCCAACGAACAATCATGACTACTTCTTCATCACCGCGACGCACTTTTTTCACAAGAAGCTCGCGCCCAATAAAGCCAGGTTGTTTTTCAATAAGTGTTGGCCCATCTGTTTTTTTCGCAAAGCGTGTTACAATTTTATCCGAGTTGCCCTCTGTTACTATCCATTTACGAATTTGTACGAACATAATATCCTCCCATAAGGCGAAATTTTATCATTTCCATAATAATTAGAAAAGCTGCCCTAGAAAGGACAGCTTGTTATTTAGGTAGTGATTATTGGAATGCCGCTTTAATTTCTTCTACTTTTTCAAGTTCAGAAGTTAAACCGCCACCTGCTAGATACCATAAAGCACCGTTTAGGTAAACAATTTTGCCGTTTTGTGCAGCAGTTGTTTTATTTACTAATTCATTTTCAATTGCTTCTTTTACGTTTGATTCTTCACCTGTAGCTGCCAAACGGTCTACTACGAAAAGAATATCAGGGTTAATTTCAAGAATTTGCTCATAGCTAATTTGTGCACCGTGTGTAGAGTTTTCTAACGTTTCATCTGCAGCAGCAAAACCATATACGCTGTGTACGAATCCGAAACGAGAACCTTCACCAGGACCGTAAGCTGAAATTGTTTCATTGTAAAGAGACACTAATGCTTTACCACCATCAGCTGTTGCTACTTCTTTCACTTCAGCAATTGCAGCATCAATTTCTGCTAATTTAGCGTCGGCTTCCGCTTGCTTACCGAAAAGATCTGCAGCGATTTGTACAGAAGCTTTGAATGTGTTCATGTAATCCTCGCTTGAAGTACCAACGAATACAGTTGGGGCAATCTCACTTAATTGCTCATACGCGTCACCTTGACGACCTGAGATGAAGATTACATCTGGCTCCATTGCTGCGATATCTTCAAATAATGGCTCTTTTAATCCACCAGCGTTTAAATATTTATCATCATTGTATTGGCTTAAAAAGTCTGGGAAGTTCCCTTTCGCTACTGCTGTTACATCCACACCAAGTGCAGTTAATGTATCTAAGAAGCCGTAATCAAATACTACAATTTTTTCTGGCATTTTTTCAAACGTTACATCTTCATAACCTTCAACAGTTGATTTTACTGTCATCGGGAAAGCTGGAGCTTCTTCTGTTGTTGTTTGCTCTGCTCCTGATGTTTCAGCAGTTTCATTCTCTACTTCTGTTTTTGCTTCGTTATCTGAACCACAAGCAGCCAACATAAGTACTAACATTGATAAAATGACCGTAAGTAATTTCCAATTTCTCATCTGTAAAAACTCCCCTATCTTTATTATGAATATTTATATTTGTTATTTAGCATCCTAAATGATTCTCATTATCATTTGAACAATTCTCATTATATCTAGGTTGATTCTCATTGTCAACTACTCTTGGAATTTCTCCCTTAATTATCCGAATTTTTCTTTTTAAACAAGAAAAACCTGTATAAATATTAGCTTATACAAGTTTCAATTATTCTATTTATACATTTAAAAGTTGTAAATTCTACCAAAAGATACTACCTCTTACTGTTAGGTAACTATTTTATTCTCAATTATCTATTATGAGTGTGAGTTAAAATATACACAAATACGACAACCATCTTGCTCTTGAACCGGGATATTCATATCGTATATTTCTTTTAGTGCGTCTGAATTAATAATGTCATTTGTTGGTCCATCTTTTACAACACGACCATCTTTTAGCGCTACTATGCGATCTGAATACACAGAAGCAAAGTTAATATCATGTAAAACAATGACTACTGTTTTACCTAACTCATCAACAAGTTTGCGTAAAATCTTCATAATTTGTACAGAATGCTTCATATCTAGGTTGTTTAATGGCTCATCCAGCAATACATAATCTGTATCTTGCGCTATTACCATGGCAATAAATGCTCGCTGACGTTGACCACCTGATAACTCATCTAAAAATTGATCTTGCATATCCTCTAAGTTCATATAATTCAGTGCTTGGTTTACAAGTTCGATATCTTCAGCATTTAAACGTCCCTTTGAATAGGGGAAACGTCCAAATGAGACTAACTCGCGCACTGTTAAACGAACGTTCATAAAGTTCGATTGTTTTAAAATCGATACGCGCTTGGCAAACTCCTCGGACTTCCAGCTACGTACATCGTTTTTATCTAATAGCACTTCTCCTGAATCTGCAGAAAGCAACCGACTAACCATTGATAATAATGTTGATTTACCGGCGCCATTCGGACCGATAAACGATGTAATTTTGCCTGTTTCAATTGTGACCGATACATCTTCAACAACAGCTTTCTTACCAAAGAATTTGCTTAATCCTTTTACTTGAATCATCCTGTCGCCCTACTTTCCTTCAGTAATAAGTAAATAAAGTACACACCGCCAATAAAGTTAATAATGACGCTTAGAGTTGTACTAAATTCAAATAAATGTTCTACTACAAACTGACCACCGACAAGTGCGATAATACTAATTAAACTTGCGCCAAAAATAAGCGTTGTATGCTTGTACGTCGCAAAGAACTGGTACGAAAGGTTCGCAACAATTAATCCGAAGAATATTATTGGTCCAACAAGTGCTGTGGACGTTGCAATTAATACGGATGATAAAATTAACACATTCATGACAATGCGATCGTAATTCACACCTAAATTCATCGCATGTTCACGTCCTAGTGACATTACATCTAGCTTATTCATCATCGTAAAGCCGTAAATAAACGCGACAAGTAATATTACAGCCGCTACCCATACTAAATCACCATTAACATTATTAAAACTCGCAAACATTTTGTTTTGCAGGCTTAAATATTCATTTGGATCAATGATTACTTGCATGAACGACGTAACACTACCAAGTACCGTCCCTAAAATCATCCCTACTAATAACAAGAAATAAATCGGATGCTTATCTGCACGGAATAGGAAGCGATATAAAAGAAGTGCAAAAATTACCATTGCCACGATTGAAATCGTAAAGTTTAAATATTTATTCATAATTAATATGGATGTGGAGCCGAAGAAGAAATAAATACACGTTTGAACAACCATATACATGGAATCAAGCCCCATAATAGAAGGCGTTAAAATACGATTATGTGTAATCGTCTGGAAAACGACCGTTGCATATGCAATTGCCACACCCGTAATGATCATCGCTAATACACGTATCATACGACGTGGGAACGCATAATCAAAGCTTCCCTTAATATCATACAGTCCGTATATTCCAATACAAATAATACTTAAAATGATTAGAACTATAAACTTAACATTATTATTTCGCATATGCTCTCCCCCTAAATAGCATAATTAAGAAGAGTACGCCGCCAATGACGCCAACAGTTAAATTAATCGGTATTTCATACGGATAAATAACTAACCGTCCAAAAATATCACATGCAAGAAGGAACAATGCCCCTAATACTGCCGTATGTGGTAATGTTTTTGATAAATTATCCCCGTTATAAATCGACACAAGATTTGGTACAATAAGTCCTAAAAACGGAATGACTCCGACTGTTAAAATAACCGTTGTTGAAATAAGCGCAACTAAAATGAGTCCTAAATTCAACACATACTTATATTTCACGCCGAGGTTTTTCGCAAAATCTTCACCCATTCCGGCAACAGTAAAGCGATTAGCATAGAAGTATGTAATAATTAATATCGGAACACTCAAATATAGGAGCTCGTAGTTGCCCTTTAAAATCAAGGTAAAGCTTCCCATCATAAAGGCTGAAACGTTTTGTAAAATATCGGCCTTATACGCAAAAAACGTCGTAATGGAAGATAGGATATTCCCAAACATAATTCCGACTAACGGAATAAAAATCGCATCTTTAAACTTAATCCGATTTAAAATGTGCATAAATAATAGTGTTCCTAGTAACGCAAATGTAAAACTAAAGAAGATCTTTTGCGTATAGGTAGCACTCGTAAAAATCATTGCTATTAAAATACCAAGTTTAGCTGCATCTAGTGTCCCTGCAGTCGTTGGAGAAACAAACTTGTTTCTACTCAAACTTTGCATTATTAAACCAGCAATACTCATACCGACACCAGCCAAAATAATGGCAGCTAGTCGAGGTAACCGACTGATTAAAAATATTTCTGTTTCCTCTGATTGAAAATCCAATAAATCTAGCAGTGTAATGTCTTTCGCTCCGATAAATAATGAAATAAAGGATAGTACAATCATTGCTATTAAAAGATATCTTAGTTTCATAATAATCCCCAATAGATTTATTTTTTTGATAGTATTCTCAATGAAAATGATTATCATTGTTTGCGAAATTAATTATAACATCGAAAATTCCGAAATCAAATTACAAATGACATTGATAATCATTAATAGGAATTTTTTTGTATGCAAAAATCCACTTATCAGAAAATAAGACACATTTTCTAGCTAAAAATTACCTATAATTTATATATTTTTATTAATTCTTGCTTCTACTTTAAAATTGTTATAATTTTTTCGCTTCCAACTGATAATACATCAGAAAAGCGCATTCGCCCCCGTTTGCACGCGGGCAAGCTGCTTGCGAGCCCGAAGCGAAAGTAAAAACTCCACCACTTTCGCCCGAGGGCAGACCGCAACCTAGAGCGTGCGGCGCGAATGCCTAGACATTTGCAAGACACAACTCGCCCAAAATAGGGCGAGTTGATGTCCTTACTTATGTGGATGGGAAGTTATACTTTCTTATCCATTAGAAAAGAGCTACGCTAAAAGTGTGAATTCTCACTTTTAGCGTAGCTCTTTCTCTTCTCTATTTTATAACTACTACATTTTTAGCATAACGGTTAATGATATCGCGATTCACATCGTAACCTATGCCAATTTCTTTCGGCACATAAATATAGCCGGCATCCACAGTCACTTCTGGTACAATCACATCCTCATACCAGTAGCGGCTCGATGCTGCAGTATCTCCAGGCATAACAAAATTCATCAGTGACGTTAATGCAATATTATGGGCTCGTCCAATGCCTGCTTCAAGCATGCCACCACACCAAACAGGGATGCCATGCGCCTCACAGTAATCATGAATGCGTTTTGCTTCTGTAATGCCCCCGACACGTCCAATTTTAATGTTAATGATGCCACAGCTACCAAGCTTCACTGCTTTGCGAGCATCATCAAAGGACGTAATACTTTCATCTAAGCAGATTGGTGTCTTCAACTGCTTTTGTAAAATAGCGTGATCCACAATATCATCATGAGCAAGCGGCTGCTCAATCATCATTAAATTAAATTCGTCTAACTGCTTTAATAAAGCTATATCTTCTATTGTATAAGCAGAATTGGCATCAGCCATAAGCGGGATGTCTGGGAAGCGGGCACGGATTTGACGAATAACATGTACGTCCCAGCCTGGCTTAATCTTCACTTTTATGCGTCTATAGCCTTCGTTTAAAAATTGCGCAATCACTTGAAGTAGTTCTCCTACAGTCGGTTGAATGCCTATGCTAATGCCAACTTCAATTTTTTCTCGTGTCCCTCCAACTGCTTGAGCGAGCGACTGCTTTGTAAGTTGCGCATATATATCCCATACTGCACCTTCAATGGCTGACTTGGCCATATTATTGCGACGAATCGATTGGAATAACCCGGTTACCTCATCTGGATGCCCCAGTTCCCTACCTATCAGCATAGGGACAAGAAAATCCTGTAGCATGTGCAGCGATGTTTTGACCGTTTCCTCCGTATACCAGGGCGTATCAAAAGCAACCCCTTCTCCCCATCCAACGACCCCGGATTCATCCTTTGCTTCTATTAAAAGAAATGTTTTGTCTTGCATTGTACCAAAGCTCGTGGTGAATGCCGTTTTCATTCGCATTTCCATCGTATATAGTTTGACTTCAGTTAACTTCATAAATAGGCTCCTTTATTTAAAGAGCAAATAGAGAGCGTTTCACGAATAAATACTGATTCACATGCTCGTTATGGGGCGTTAAATGAACAATCGTAAAACCCTGATCAAACATTGCCTGAAAAATAGAACGTGTTTTATAGCGCCAGTCTTCAGCTAACGGTGGACTCTCGATTTTAATCTTTTGGAAATATTGCGGAATTGGTAACAAATATGCATCACGGTAATAAGAAATTGATGGTGCAAATTCATTGTCCTTATCAAGCATTGGTAAGCCTACTGCACTTAGTGACCAAGATACGAGTTGTTCTGCACCCTCGAGTAGCTCCTCCACCTTCGCATCCCAGCGCAAGTAGTCATTATCTACGAGCTGCCATTCAACGACTAAACGGTCTGTTGGTAACGAGCGGTTAAATGGGTCTTGCATCTCGCCGTAGCAATCTGAAATATACATATTGGCATACGCACGGAGCTTCGTAAAGTTCAAATAACCATTACGCGCCTCAAGCGGATCAAACGTCCACTTACATTTGCGGTAGCCACGTGTCGTAGCGATATCCTTTTGATAAATTTTTAACAACTCACCAACACCAAGTTCACGGAATTCCCGCTTAATTCCTAGCATATGTGAATATAAATACGTCTCGCCGTCCATATAGCCGGGGCAACTATAATTAAAACCGATTAGCTCCCCATCCAAATAAGCACCCAGCACTAAACCGCCATTACGGATAGCAGATACCGTTTGATGCACTGGAATACTATCTACGTCCCAAATTGTGTGCTCAAGGTGTCTTGCCTCTTCTATTTGCTCAATTGAATTTAACTCTTTCACTATTACTGATTCTAACATAATGTTCTACCTCCTCATTTTTAGCGTGCTGCAAAGCGGATAGTACAGTTCTTGTTAAAATTTCTATGCCTGTAATTAATCGCTGCTCATTAAATGTCATATTAGGGTGATGTAGTCCTGGTGACAGTCCGCAGCCAAGCCCAAGCATTGTCGCCTTCAATCGCGGTCGCTTGACGGCATAATAATGAAAGTCTTCTCCTCCTGGCGTATGAATAGCTGGCTGTAAGTGCTCCTCTCCTACTACATCAATTATCGCTTGACTCAGTATTTCCTGTGCATGCTCATCTACTTCTGCTGCCACAATACTCGACACCTCAGTAACATGAACTTTAACGCCGTGGAGCCGCCCAATGACTTCAATATGATGAATTATTTGCTGTTCAATCATATCCATTACTTCATTGCACTGCGCTCGCACATCAATGGTGAACTCGGCACGGCCTGGAATAATATTCGAGGCTTCACCACCTGCCTGAAAACGCGTCAGCTTAAACGACGCAGGAATCATCGGATCATGGTGAATTGTTGTAAGAGATTGTACAATTGCTGCTCCAATCTCAATGGCGTTTTGACCTAAATGTGGACGTGCAGCATGTGCATCCTCACCAACAATTTCTCCGATAAATGTTTTTGCCGCACCGTGATACAGTGCTGGACTATAATCCCCGTCGTTAAGTTCTTGAATGGGACGTACATGTACGCTAAATAAATAGGATAGCGGATCAATTACGCCCTCTTCTAATAGTTTCAATGCACCTCCGCCTTTTTCCTCCGCAGGCTGAAAAATAACTCGAATCGTGCCATCTACTATTTGCGGTAATTGCTTCAATAATAACAGTGAACCAATGGCCATCGTCATATGACCATCATGCCCACATGAGTGATTTGCTTGCCAAACACCATCTACCTCCTGCCACAGCGCATCCATATCTGCACGTAACCCGACGACCGGACTACCGTGTCCAATATCCACATATACACCTGTACATTGCTTAAAGCGCTTCGGTTCAAAACCTTCTTGCTGTAGCAATCGGGATATGTAATTGGTGGTATATACTTCCAGCCAACTTACTTCAGGATGTTCATGTAAATGCTTAAATATAGATAATATTTTTGGAGCTAGTTCACTTAATATACTTTTCATTTTAATCGCATCCTTCCGTCTACTTAATGACATTATATACCATAAACAAATTTTGTAATTGCTTGTCATTAAATTATTTTTCTTATCCACAAGCAAAAGTGCTAAAGCGCCCACTTAGCCCTGACAAGCTGCTTCCGAGTCCGAAGTGAAGGCGCGCTCTTTGCCTTCGCCAGAGGACAGACCGCGACCTCGAGGGGCTGGCGCTTTCTCCTAGAAGTTGCATGTACTTATTTGAACATTATCCCCAATGCAAAATTTAGGAATTTCCATAGCAAAATAAAACCCAGTTCGTAGATATTCTCTACAAACCAGGCTCTAAATAAACTTATTTTATTCCACGCATTGCTTTTGAAATTTTCGGCGTTAAAAATAGGATAACAATACCTAGCAGCACAGATAACGCACCAAGTACACCGAAATACGCTGTTTCAGAAATAACTTCGTAAATACGTACTAACTGTGCATTGATTGCAGATGCAGCTGAACTTGCTAAGAACCATAAAGCCATTGTTTGTCCAGCGAATGCCGCAGGAGCTAATTTTGTTGTTGCAGATAAGCCAACTGGAGAAAGTAATAGCTCCCCAAGTACTACTAGGAAGAATGAAAATACAACCCATAATGGACTAACTAAAGTTTCACCATCAGTAATTAATGAAGGAATCATCATTATGATGAATGAAGCTCCTGCAAAGATTAATGCGAAGGCGAATTTTTTCGGCGTAGATGGACCACGCTCACCCCATTTTGTCCAAAGTAGCGCAAATAATGGGGCTAATGCGATGATGAATAATGGGTTTAACGATTGGAACCATGACGGTGGAATTTCAAAGTTTCCAAGAGTTAAATCCGTACGAGTATCAACAAATGTTGCAAGGGTTGTTGCAGATTGCTCTGCGATTGCCCAGAACATAACGGCACTAATGAATAGTGGAACGTATGCTAATAAACGGGATTTTTCAACTTCCGTAGTTTTAGGACTACGGTACATGTAAATCATAAATACGGTAGGAATTAATACACCTAAAGTTGTAATTAATAACGAGAAGTTCTCAATACTTGCATTACCAGTAGTGTAAGCGATAATGCCTAAGACTAAGACTACAGCACCACCGATTGAGAAGTTGATTGCTGCTTTTTTCTTTTCTTGTTCGTTCATTGGGTTAGTTGGTTGAGAACCAGCTAAACCAAGATTTTTCTTAGATAACACGAATACGACTAAACCAATGAACATACCAACTGCTGATACTGCAAATCCAGCGTGGAAGCCCCATTTTTGTTCAGTCCAACCCACAAGAAGAGGTGACAAGAATGCACCCATGTTGATACCCATGTAAAAAATAGAGAAACCAGAGTCACGACGAGGGTCATTATCTGCATATAAATCCCCAACGACCGCTGATACGTTCGGTTTTAATAAACCTGTACCAATAATAATGAAGAACATTGATGCATATAGAGACATTGCGCCACCAGGAAGTGCAAGCGCAATATGCCCGATCATAATTAAAATACCACCGTAGAATACAGACTTTTGAGTACCTATAATACGGTCAGCAATCCAACCGCCAATAATTCCTGACATATAAATTAACGAACCATAAATCGACATGATTATATTCGCTTGTGAACGATCTAATCCTAACCCACCATCTTTTACTGCATAGTACATGTAGAAGATAAGGATGGCACGCATACCATAATATGAAAAGCGCTCCCAGAATTCAGTGAAGAATAGAGGAAATAATCCTTTTGGTTGTCCAACGAATCCTGTTTGAGGGACCGACTTTACAATTTCTTCTTTTGTATACATTGTAATACCCTCTTTCCAATTAATTACTATATTCCGATAATTGATTATTCTTAATTCAATTATCAGAAAACTACACTTCAATACATTAAAGTATTCAAGTGTAATTTGCAATAGTGATTATTAATGTTATAAAATTCTCTTTATTCTACATTTTCCGTTAATTATGCATTTTATTCGTTGTAAACACTAGCAATGACATTTGGTGGATTCTATTGCATAACAGTTTAAATTAATTTGGTTTTGTTGTCCGTTACGATAAATTACTTTATTCATATAATTTTTCCAACAATAATACTTATTGGCAAAAGAAAAAAGGCGATTACTTTGAGTATTTATAATTATCTACTCCGCAAACCAACTGGCGCAATAATATCAACGGATACATAACGCCACATGACAGTTCTAATTGTTATTGCAACTAATCGGTGTACTTATACATATAATATAAATAAAAAAAAGGTTCTACACCAAAATCTGAACTTGACAGCACATTCCACTCCAGGCGGTCGTTTCCGTTCCATGTGCCTATAAAGTAGTACACTTTCTTTTAAAGTAAAAAACATGTTTTGGTAAAGACCCAAAAAAATACAAGAAAAATATGCCGATAAAGGTTTAGTAGTACTAGCTTTGCCTTGTAATCAATTCGGTAAACAAAATCCGGAAGATGGTTTTAAAACACAATCATTTTGTAAAATTAACTACCACGCAACATTTCCCCCTTTTTTTCTTTAGATAGAAGTAAATGGCGATAAAACACATACCTTATTCAACTACTTGAAGCATGATATGAATCCGCGTGATATTAACAATAAAAATATGGTGGAGTTAATACGGGCAACACTTGTACACCGGTATTACCCAAACTATTAAATCGGGTGCAATATTCGTTGGCACTTTACGAAATTTTTTTGGCGAAGAAGAGTCAAGTTGTAAAATGCTTTAAGCCTACTGATCCTAAACTAAACATTGAAGAAATTTTATAAATAAATAAAGGAAGGTCGACTGATTAAATTGTCGACCTTCCTTTATTTATTTCACTACAAAATGCTCATATTTATTAAAATCAGATTCCTTTACCTCAACAGATAATAGTGTACCTTTTTCCTCATAACTAGTATTAAAAATCGTCGCATTTGTATTTAAATACGAAACGACTCCACCTTGATCATACGGAATGAGCATGTCACACTTCACATAATCTGAGAAGATTTGCTTCCGAATCATTAACAATAGCTCGTCAAGCCCCACTGGTTGCTTCGCAGAAATCCATATATTATCTCCGCTCACTAACGGATACTCCACACCCGCTAAATCGGATTTATTGTACACATATATAGTAGGAATATCTTCAACACCTACCGCCTTTAGCGTATCATTTGTGACGTCCATCATAAAACGATACTCCTCATTCGAAACGTCTACTACATGTAAGAGCAGATCTGCTTCACGCGCTTCTTCCAGCGTCGAACGGAATGCCTTCACTAGATGGTGAGGTAGCTTACTAACAAAACCAACTGTATCTGTTAATAAGAAAGATTTATTATCCGGTAATTCGATATTACGAACAGATGTTTCAAGTGTCGCGAACAGCATGTCCTTTTCAAATACTTGCTTGTTGTCCTCCTGCCCGATTTTTCGTAGCAGTTGGTTCATGATTGTCGATTTCCCGGCATTCGTATAGCCAACAATGGATACGACAGGCATTGCATTTTTACGGCGTTGCTTACGTTGTGTTTCACGCTGATCCTTTACCACTTCTAAATCCTTTTTAATTTTTGCAATTTGGTCCTCGATTTTACGACGATCCAGTTCGAGCTTCGTTTCACCAGCACCACGGTTTTTGAAGCCGCCTCCTGTACCACCACCTTGGCGAGATAGGGATGCATGAAGTCCCACTAAACGCGGGAGCATATACTGTAGCTGTGCAAGTTCTACCTGCATTTGTGCTTCGCGCGTTTTTGCACGGCGGCCAAAAATATCTAGTATGAGCATCGTACGATCGATTACTTTACATTCTAGATCACGCTCCAAGTTACGAATTTGTGATGGAGAGAGTTCGTCATTGAAAATAACAATATTGGCATCTACCTCATCAAAGAATGCCTTTATTTCTTCAATTTTCCCAGTTCCCACATAATGTGAAGGTGTCACACGCTCTAAATTTTGCGTCACCGTGCCAACAACTTCTACATTTAATGCTTCCGCTAAATTCGCTAGCTCTTCCATTGAATATTCAAAATGACTATTTTTTTGTAAATTGACGCCAACTAAAATTCCTTTTTCAATCAATGTTTCAATGTCTTTTAAATTACTCACTAATTTGCCTCCCTTAAACAAAGGTTTGTATTTCCATCGTAACATAGAATACCCATTTTTTATTTATAAAGACACCTCTCGTACCAAAATAGGACAAGATGATGTCCTTTATAATTTGCTTAAGAAAGCGATTCGTTCTTAACTACTAAAAGTAAAAGCCCACGACGAAATTTGCCGTGAGCTCTAGCCTAGTATTATTTTTCTTTGTTTAATAGTTCAAGTGTTCGATTGAATTCTGCTTCAATCTCTTTATTTGGCTTATAGGTTACTAAACTAACAATTATCGCGACGAATAAACAAACTAAGAAACCTGGTACGATTTCATAAAGCTGATCAGAAAGGGATGTTTTGCCCCAAATAAATGCCGTCAAAGCACCCGTAATCATGCCAGCAAGTGCACCTATATTTGTTAATTTACGCCAAAATAACGCCAATAAAATAATCGGTCCAAAGGCAGCACCAAACCCTGCCCATGCAAAGCCAACTAAACTTAAAATCGAGCTATCTGGATTCCATGCGAGCACGGCCGCAATAACAGAAACAACCAGTACCGCTAATCGACCAACCAACACATAATGCTTATCTGTTGCGGATTTATTAAATAACGCTTTATAAATATCTTCTACTAATGCTGAAGATGTTACAATTAACTGTGATGAAATCGTACTCATAATTGCCGCTAAAATCGCCGCTAGTATAACTCCTGCGATAAACGGATGGAATAATAGCTGACCCATTACAATGAACACCGTTTCCGGATCCTTTAATTCTCCTAGCGTGCTTGCGTTTTGCTGATAATACGCAATACCAACCAGCGCTGTAGCAATCGCACCACCTAAACTTAAAATCATCCATCCAATGCCGATTCGACGCGCTTGTGTCATTTCCTTTACCGAGCTAATCGCCATGAAACGCACGATAATATGAGGCTGACCAAAATACCCTAACCCCCATGCAACAGATGAGATGACCCCCGCAACTGTCGCCGTTTTGGCAAATAAGTTTAAATGCTCCGGATTCACAGCTTTAATGGATTCGATCGTCTCACCAAGTCCACCCGTATAAAAAATACCAAACAGAGGTACCGTTATTAATGCTAAAAACATAATCAAACCTTGTAAAAAGTCCGTATAACTTACCGCTAAAAAGCCACCGAATAATGTATAGGCAACAACCACACCCGAAACAATTAATAACCCTGTATGGTATTCATAGCCGAATGAACTATCGAAAAACTTACCGCCTGCAACCATTCCTGACGATACATAAAACGTAAAGAATACTAAAATAATAATTCCGGAAGCAATCCGTATTAGCTTGGTGCTATCACGTAATCGATTGTCTAAAAAACTAGGAATTGTTATCGAGTCATTTGCTACTTGTGTATAAACACGAAGCCGCGGTGCCACAAATAACCAGTTTAAATATGCACCGACTGTTAACCCAATTGCAATCCACGCTTCTACTAAACCTGACAAATAAATCGCACCTGGTAAACCCATAAGTAGCCATCCAGACATATCTGCCGCACCCGCACTTAAAGCCGTAACAGCCGGACCCAGCCCACGTCCACCGAGCATATAATCACTCAAGTTTGAAGTTTTAACAAATGCATACCATCCAATTGCGAGCATTGAAACCAAGTAAATGGCGATTGCTAATAACTGAAACGCATTATCTGACATTAAACTCCCTCCTTTTCCTAATTATCTACAAGTCCACCGCACCACTTAATTGCCACAAAAAAATCCCAGTCCAAAACGTACTAAAGAAAAAATTCGGTTCATTCATACTATTCGACGAATTACTGCACTATGCAGAATATCCGTTCAAAGTACATTGCAATGTATGGTTATGTTAAACTAATGCCAATCACTTAAAAGAAAAGGCGGATATGATGGATTTTGAACAAATGAAAACGCAACTACTTGAGCTGTTGAACAATAGAACATTAATTAACGCAACAATTAGCCAACCGCGCCAAAAGTCAAATGAACTAAAACGTGTAAAGTTAAAGCCTATCGATTTGCGCGGCGTATATACAATTCAAATCGAGTACCAGTACGAGCGCATCCTGAAACATGCAAACGTGGCATTAGAAGAATTCCCCACGCATCTAGAAGCATTACTCGAGCAATTCCGTCAAATACACGCAGAATTCTCAACTGAAAAAGTTCATATACAGCTATCAAAGAAAAACAAAGTGCTTTGGAAATCAGACAAAACGGCAGAAATAAAACAGGTGAACCTATCACATAACCGTAAAAAACAATATTTACTGGACGATGCCACAGCTTACCCATTCCTTATTCGCCTTGGCGTACAAACAGAGGATGGCAAGGTAAAAAAACAAAAATACGATAAATTCAAGCAAATTAATCGCTTCGTCGAATTTATTGACGATTCTCTTGAGTACTTGCCGAAGGATCGCCAAATTCGTATTTTAGATTTCGGTTCAGGCAAATCGTATTTAACGTTTGCCCTTTATCACTATTTAAAAGTAGAAAAAGGCTTTAATATTCGCGTTACTGGATTGGATTTAAAAAAAGAAGTAATTGAGGAATGTAACCGCATTGCACAGGACCTAAATTATGATGATCTTGAGTTTTTAGTCGGTGATATAAATGATTTCAACGAAGAAACGGCTGTCGATATGGTCGTCACATTACATGCATGTGACGTGGCAACGGATATGGCTTTGGCTCGCGCTGTGAAATGGGGAGCAAAGGTGATTTTAAGTGTTCCTTGCTGCCAGCACGAACTAAATCGCCAGCTTCAAGCGCCTGCATTAGATGTGATGGTGCAGCATGGTTTAATTCGTGAACGCTTCGCCTCTCTTGCTACAGATGCAATTCGCGCAGAGCTTTTGTCACTTGTCGGTTATGATGCGCAACTGCTTGAATTTATCGACATGGAAAATACGCCGAAAAACATTTTAATTCGGGCTTACTTCACAGGAAAAAAACCATCCGAGGAACAACGAGCAAAATATAATGCATTCATACAGTTTTTATCTGCAACACCTTTTTTAGAAAATGAATTACGTGACTATTTGCAATAAAAATGAAAGGGCTGAAATAAACAGCCCTTTTTGTTGTACAGAAGTAATACATTTTAGTAATAAAAATTTAAAAATTCTGTTCCAAAATGATTTTGAATAAATACATTATTATATCAAATACTATAAAAATGTAACTGTTTTTGTTGCAACCTTGCTTTGACAATATTTCACACTCCGAAGTAACCAAACTATTCCAAACTTTTTTCAATCGTACGTTTTTTCCTTTGATTACTTGTGAAACTACTGATATTACTGACTTTATCACACTTTTATTATTCTTAGTCTTTTGCTAGGCTTTAGGTCCTATATATACCACTTGTGAAAGTGTGAACAAATCTTATATTACAGTATTGTAAAGATTGATAATACAACGTTAAAAATTGTGTAGATTCTTTATAGTTTTTGTTATGATGAGTGAGGTTGAAAAATTACAAATCAAAACTTTTATATACATTCAGGAGGCATTCCATGTTTAGTTCAAGAAAGCAAGATCCATTCTTCGCAGCGTTACACAAAATTGCTGAAAACGTCCAAGAATCGGTGCATTATGCAAATGATTACCGTATCGAAACAGTAGCAGATTTAAAAGAAATTAGCATTCGTATGAAGCAATATGAAACTACTGGTGATAAATTAATTCATGAATTGATCGTAATGTTAAACAAGTCATTCATGACACCAATTGAGCGTGAAGATATTTTAGCTTTAGCAATTCGCATGGATGATATTTTAGACGGTACAGAAGGCACAATTGCCCACTTTGAAATGTTCTCTTTAATAGAAATCGATGAATCAATGCGTACCTTCCTTGGCTACATTGTAAAGTCAGCAGATGAAATCGTAAAAGCGATGGACCTTTTAAATAAGAAGGATTTAGTTGGTATGCGCCAACATGCAATTCTGATTAAGGACTATGAGCGTCAATGTGACGAAGTACTTCGTTCATCAATTAAACAATTATTCTTAAACGAAAAAGATCCAATTCGCTTAATCAAATTCAAAGACATTTATGAGCAATTAGAAGAAATTGCTGACTACTGCCAAACAGTAGCTAATACAATCGAAACTATTATTATGCGTAACGCGTAAGAGCGGGAGAATTACTAATGGACATAATATTAATCATCACGTTATTAGTCGTTGCTTTCGCATTACTATTCGACTTTATTAACGGCTTCCATGATACAGCCAATGCGATTGCGACTTCAGTTTCAACGCGTGCTCTACCACCACGTGTAGCAGTACTTATGGCGGCATTTATGAACTTTATCGGGGCCATCACATTCGTAGGGGTTGCAAAAGCAATTGCGAGTGACATTGTTGACCCATTTGCTTTATCTACACCTGAAGCACCTTTAATTGGTTCAGTCGTTATTTTAGCAGCTTTACTTTCAGCTATTACTTGGAACTTAGCAACATGGTACTTCGGTATCCCATCTAGTTCTTCACATACACTAATCGGGTCAATCGCTGGTGCGGCAATTGCAGCAGCTGGCTTTGACATCTTAAACTATACAGGCTTTATTAAAATTCTTGAGGCGCTACTTTTATCGCCATTCATCGCTCTTGCAGCCGGTTTCTTAATGATGTCTCTATTTAAAATAATCTTTAAAAACACAAACCTTTATAAAACAAATAAAGGCTTCCGTACAATGCAAATCTTCACTGCGGCAATTCAATCATTCACACATGGTACGAATGATGCGCAAAAAGCAATGGGTATTATTACGATGGCTTTAATTGCTGGTGGCTTACAGCATACAGATGATGTTCAAGGTTGGGTGCGTCTTGCCTGCGCAGTTGCAATGGGTCTTGGTACGTCAATCGGTGGTTATAAAATCATTAAAACAGTTGGTGGTAAGATTATGAAAATCCGCCCAGTAAACGGGGCTGCTGCTGACTTAGCATCTGCAACGGTTATTTTTGGAGCAACATTAATTCACTTACCGGTATCAACAACACATGTTATATCATCTGCTATTATGGGTGTAGGTTCTGCGCAACGTGTGAAAGGTGTTAAATGGGGAACGGCTCGTAAAATTGTCTTAACTTGGATTATTACAATGCCGATATCTGCTTTAATGGCGGCAATCATCTATACAATCTTAAATTTATTCTTTTAATAAATAATAAAAATAGGGCTATGTCAAAAAAGTGGAAATCCAACTTTTGACATAGCCCTTACTACGTTAAAGAGTTAGCTGTTCAAGGATTTCGCGTCTGTCCGTAATGCCCTTCACTAAATGAATGTGTCTTAGTAGCCTAGTGAGACACAATCTTCTTTATACATTTTTTTGTAATATGCTTTACACTAGAGGAAAAGATTAATGAGAGAGGCGGATTTTTAAGTATGCACGCTTTATCTATATTCGTAACAAAAAACGCAAAAAGTATTATAGCTATTTGGGTCGTGTTTTTTGCTGTTATGGCATTCTTCGCTATTCAATTACCTACAAAATTACAGGGAGATGGGTTCTTTGTAGAAGATGATCATATACGTATCACCGAAGAGCTTTCTGAAACGTTCGGTCTTCCCGCCAAAACGATTTTTGTGTTGTTTGAGAATAAGTCGGATGAAGAAATCAAAGACATCTTAACAACTATCGAAAAAGTAGAGGAAATCAGTTCTATCACCTCCCCCATCGGCATTGATGCCTTAAGTAAAGACGGCATTTCCTATGCAATGCTTGATTTTGATAATACGGTTAATAATTATCCAGCGATTGTGGACGAAATCCGTACAATTTTAACGAATGAGGTTGGGGTTGCCATTACGGGTGAACCCGTTATTAATGAAGATATTAATGTAGCGAGCCAAAAGGATTTAATGCAAGCCGAGGCAATTGGCGTACCGATTGCGATGATTGTACTACTGCTAGCATTCGGTACGGTTGTTTCCGCACTGCTACCCATTATTATTGGTGGCGCCACGGTTATTTCTGCATTTGGAGTTTTAACGCTACTTAGCGAGACATTTAATTTATCAATTTTTGTTTTGAACATTGTGCCCATGCTTGGTCTTGCGCTTAGCATTGACTTTGCGTTGTTATACATTAACCGTTACCGTGAGGAGCGTGAACAAACATCTGTTGAAGAAGCTGTCAAAACATCAATTCGTACAGCAGGGCGCTCCATTATTTTCTCCGCTGTTTGCGTTATGATTGGGCTTGGTGCGATGGTTGTTATTGAAGTGGAGATTTTCCAAAACATCGCATTAGGTGGCACGATTGTTGTATTTTTAGCGGTAGTATCTGGCTTAACTTTACTACCTTCAGCAATTTTATTATTAGGTGATCGTCTGAATAAATGGCGCCTATTCCGTGTTAGACGAGTTACCACTCGTTGGCAGCGTTTTGCGTCGTTTGTCATGAAGCGTCCTATTATCATTATCTTTGTAGCTTTTATTTTACTTGGGATTGCAATGATTCCTATTAAGGATATGAAGCTAACGATTCCTTCTACAGATGCGCTACCAACATCTTATGAAGCGCGCCAAACATACGATAAACTCGCAGCAACATTTGGTTTAGGTGAAGAAGCAGTTGTTTTTCTACTTGCTGAGCGTGAGGGAGGCTGGGAGGATGCGGACGGCCTTGAAAAGATGATGGCAATCCAGCAGCATCTTGAACAGTACCCGCTTGTAACAAAGGTAAATTCGATGTTTACTTCCGCACAAATAGATTCAGTAAACAAGTGGCAGGCTGCAATGACAAATCCTGAAAGCCCAGCTTACCTACAAACAGTTCGGGATTACTTCGTGCAAGACGAGCAAATGTATCTAACGTTCTCACTTGATGCAGACGGTGCCTCAAGTGAAGCCCAAGCCTTTGTACGGGAATTAAAGGACGAAGATTTAGGCGTTACGTTTGGGCTATCTGGACGACCGAAGTTTAATCAGGAAATTTTTGATGAAATTGCGAGCAAAATTGTTGTAGCGCTTGCCATTATTGTGACGACAACATTTATTATTTTAATGATTGCCTTCCGCTCAATCTTAATTCCGTTAAAGGCCATCATTATGAATATTATCGGTTTAGGCGCGACATTTGGCATTCTCGTTTATATATTCCAGTTCGGTCATTTCGGACTGGAGCCAGGGACGATTGTGCTGATTATACCCGTCATCACATTTTGTTTAGTATTCGGTCTCAGTATGGACTATGAGGTATTTTTAATTTCTCGCATTCAAGAGGAATACCAAAACGGCTCGAACAATACAAAGGCAACGATTGACGGGCTCGTTTCAACGAGTAAAATCATTACGTCAGCCGCGCTGATTATGATTGTTATTACAGGGGCGTTTGCCTTTACAGATGTTATTCCAGTCAAACAAATTGGTGTCGGCATTGCGATTGCTGTAGCCATTGATGCAACGATTATTCGTTTACTGCTCGTGCCAAGCTTAATGCGTCTATTTGGCGATTGGAACTGGTGGTTGCCGTTTAGAAAAAAACGTTAATACGTTAAAGAGCGAACTACGATAATATTCGTAGCTCGCTCTTTTTTTCAAGTCCTATCTTCTTGAGAGAAATGCATTTTTTTGATTCTGTACATTTAATACACGGAAGTTCAGTTAACTACGTATCACAACGGATTGCTCTACTACCGGTGTCACATAGCTTGTATCGTCCATGTCAATTTCTTTAGCCGGTTTTGGGTCCCAAACTGCATAAAAGATTTGAATGGCTATAACAATTAAAACGCATACAGCTAAAATTGTTCCTACAATCATAAAAGCCACTTTCTTACCAGTAACTTCTTTACCTGGTGCCACTTTTTCTGACATATCTATTTCCCCCGCATTTTATTTAGTCGATCTAAAGCCTTCTTCTCGTAAATATTGTACTGCCGATTCGCGCGTTCCAAATGCTTCTTCTAAATTATCCTGGTGGTACACATTCCAAGAGCGATTTTCAAAAACTAACTCTAATTTTGTTCCTTCTCGTGATGTCCATGCTTCAACAATCGGTGAATCATCAATTTCCTCAGATAAATAGTCAATCGACGCAGTAATAATTTCTCGTAATGCATCTTCATCGTAATCACGAATGTTCACTAAACCTTGATCACTTGCTTCTTTTTCATATTTCAACAAATCGCCAACGAAAACAAAGCCGTTACCATTTGGATGTAATTTTTCAACAACAATCGACTTTTCATAAAGCGTCGCTTCAAAGTGATAATTTAAACGCTTTAATGAAACCTCTTTTTTCGTTAATTCGGGGAATGATTCAATGATTGCTTGTTTCTGTTCAAATGTTAGCATTGTATGCTCCTTTACTTTTCAATCTTACTTTTTTAGTATACCTTGTTCGCGATTAATTAAAAAGAGAAGCACGTTCTCTCCCTACTGCTATACCGTCTTTGTAGCGGTTTCTTTGATTTTCTTACGCTCATGATAAATATTTTGTACGATGACCTTCAATACCGCATAGGTTGGGATGGCCACTAAAATACCAATGAAACCAGCAATATTACCTGCTGCTAGTACAAGTGAAATGACCGTGAGTGGGTGAATGTCTAAAGATTTCCCCATGATATTTGGTGTAATTAAATTACTTTCTACTTGTTGGGCAATGAGCGTAATGACACCTACCCAAACTACTAAAATGGGTTCCTGAATAACCGCGACAATTAAGGCGGGAATTAGTGAAAGCCATGGCCCAATAAACGGAATCATATTCATAAAGAATGCAGAAATAGCCAGTAATAATGAATACTCTAAACCAATAATTAAATAGCCTATAAACATCATTATCGCAAGTAAAAGACTAATGAGTACTTGTCCTTGTACATAGCTACGTAACACTCTATCGACATCTTCAAGTGTTTCTTTGATCCAAGTGCGGCGTTCCCCAGTAAATAAATCGTAAATTTGTGGAGCAAATTTTTCATGATCTTTCAGCATAAAAATAAAGAAAAACGGCACTAAAATTAATGTGAATGTCGTGGATACCGCCCCACTTACAAATGAGACAATCCATTTACTACTTGTAATTGCGATGTCTTGGATTGAGTTAGTAATCGACGTGACAAACTCCTCCACTTGAGGCGGAAGATTTTTACTGTTATCAATTACATAATTGGTCACTTCTTCTATCTTTTCGCCTAAATACGGTGCATTCGCTGCTAAATTATTGACCTGTGTGGCAATCGGATTACCAATTAATAATAAAAGACCTATTACGAGACCGGCTAATACAAGCACAATTGTTGTAAGACTTCCCCAACGCGGCATGCCACGCTTTTCTAAAAGTCGCTGCAACGGCTCGGATACATAGTACAACACACCCCCAAGTAGTAAAGGAATTAAAATCGTTTTAAAAATAATGACAATTGGATTAAAAATTGAGCGAATCTCAATAAAGTATTTAACAATTAATAATGCAATTAATATCCCAATCCCTACTTGAAACCAAAGCTTCTTTGTCATTTTCTAACATAACTCCCTTTCTGTCAGCTCTATCAGTACATTCTGCCCTATTGCTTTATTATAAATCTATTTACGTTTTTGTCTGTAAAAAAGTGTCACCAATTGAAAAAACCTCTCCAAAAATTTCTAGAGAGGTTACTTAAATTATGGCGCTGTTAAACGCTACTGTTGTTTTATTAGCTAATACAACCGTGATAAAGACCAACGTGGGTGTCATTATAGGAGTAGCATGTATACCACCCGTTGCGCAAGGCTTGGTTGTAGTAAGTGTTCACTACTAATGTTTAATTCAAAAAAACAACACTGTTATTTAACATAACCTATATTATAAAGCTTGATCGTCTACGCTATTTAAGTACGTTTCAATCGTATCAATAACTGACTCTACACAGCCTTCTTCAAACGGTGATATTAAGCCTGCCTCGCGCACTAAGTTTGTGAATGATTGAGATCCACCCAGTCCGCAAAGATGTACATAATCTTTCCAAGCCGCATCAAAATCTTCGCGTGAACGCTTCCAGAATTGGAAAGCACAAATTTGTGCTAGTGTGTAATCAATATAGTAGAAAGGATTTGCATAAATATGCGCTTGACGTTGCCAGAAGCCGCCCATCTCTAAATATTCATTGCCATCATAATTACGGTGAGGTAAATATTTCTCTTCAATTTCTTTCCACGCTGCCTTACGCTCTGCTGGTGTCATTTCTGGATTTTCATACACAACATGCTGGAACTCATCCACTGTTACACCGTATGGCAAGAATAAAAGCGCTCCACTAAGATGCGCGAATTTATATTTCTCTGTTTGGTCTTTAAAGAATAGCTCCATCCACGGCCACGTGAAGAATTCCATACTCATTGAATGAATTTCACAAGACTCATATGTCGGCCACAAATATTCAGGGATTCCGATATTGCGGCTTGAATACACTTGGAACGCATGCCCCGCTTCATGTGTTAATACATCAATATCACCTGACGTACCGTTAAAGTTTGAGAAGATATACGGTGATTCATAATCTTCTATAAACGTACAATAGCCGCCGCCTTCTTTCCCCTTTTTCGCCTCTAAATCCATTAAGTCACGCTCAATCATAAAGTTAAAGAACTCGCCTGTTTGTGGAGATAGCTCTTCGTACATTTTCTTACCGTTTTCAACGATCCACGCAGGCTCGCCTTGTGGTTTAGCGTTTCCAGATAAGAACTTTAAGCCTTCATCATAGTACTTGAAGTCTTCTACACCAATACGTTTTGCTTGGCGTTCGTATAATTTGCTGGCAAGTGGCACGATGAAATCACGTACTTGATCACGAAACTTTGCGACCATTTCTGCATTATAATCGACGCGGTTCATATTCACATAGCCAAGCTCAACATAGTTTTTATAACCTAACTTCGTTGCAATTTCATGACGTAATTTTACAAGTTGATCAAAAATAGTATCAAATTTTTCACCGTTTTGTGCAAAGAAATTAGTGCTCGTATCACGCGCTGCTTTACGAATGGCACGGTCAGTTGATTCACTGTAAGGTCCTAATTGGGCAAGTGTTAGTGTTTTCCCGTCAAACTCAATTTGTGCACTTGCTACAAGCTTGCTGTATTCAGAAACAAGCTTATTTTCCTTTTGCATGAGCTCAATGACTGCTGGTGAAAAGCCTTTAATTTGATTTTCCGCTAGAGCAAATAACTGCGTGCCCCATTTTTCTTCCAGTTGCGGGCGGAACGGAGATTTTACGAGCTCTTTGTAGTATTCAAAAACGATTTCTTCCGCTTCAGGCGATACTTCATCCAAGTAGTCGCGCTCTGTTTGATAAAACTCATCATTCGTATCAATCGAAGCACGGATATACACTAAATTGGCTTGTGTTGAAAAGTAATTACGTTGTGCATTGATTTTTTTAATTACTTCGCTTTGCTCTTCCACTGTTTGAGCCGCCTTGAATTGCTCAATATACGCACGTACGGCTAACTTCATTGCATCTAAATTGGGACGCTTATATTCATAGTCTTTAAAAGTAACCATTCTTCACCCTTCTTTCGACATTATTCGGATACCGAAATTTCTATCTCCATTATTTACTATTTCTGAGCTTGTTGCAACTATTCAGACATAAGAAAGTTGCTAAAGCGCTCGTTTGCATCCTAGTGAAAGATAATGCCGCAATCATCCACTTCATGTAAGCCCCCATTTCAAAGTTGTGGCGCTTTAGCAAAGATTTGAAAAAAAACAACTCATCCAAAATAGAGTGAGTTGATTTCCTTACTTATGTGGATGGGAAAGTTATCATTTCTTCTCCACAAAAAAAGTAAGAGAGTTCTCCTCCCTTACTCTAATCTACCTAATAGAGAATTGTTTAACCGATTCCTGAAGACCAATGATTTCATCGGACAAATCATTTGATGACTGTGTAATGAGCTCAATCGCACGCTGCTGCTCATCTACTGAAGCCGTTACCTCTTCTGTCATCGCTGCATTCTTTTCACTAATGGAGGCGATGCTTTCAATCGAGTGCATAATTGTATTTTTTGAAGCATTTAATTGAATGACACTTGTAGAGACATCTTCAATTGATGTAATAATTTTTCCAACAGCTCCCTCAATTTCCTTGAATGAGGTTTCTGTTAATTTCACAGATTCGTGTTGGTCTTGAACAATCGTGTATGTTTTAGACATTTCTGTCGTCACAAGGTTCGTTTCATTTTCAATGCCACGCAGTGTATTACGCACTAGGTCCGTTGCTTGGCTTGTCTGATCTGCCAACTTACGTACTTCTTCTGCTACTACGGCAAAGCCTTTACCATGCTCACCTGCACGCGCAGCCTCAATGGACGCGTTCAATGCCAGTAGGTTAGTCTGATCTGAAATCTCGTTAATTGTGCCAACGATGCCTTCAATTTCCTTCACCTTAAAAATTAAACTGCCAAATACACTTTGCACCTTCGTAATCAGTTCATACGTTTCATTCGAACGTTCCTTTAATGTGCTTAAATTACGTAAACCTTGTTCATTGGATTGACGCATTTGTTCAGAGGACTCTAACATCGATTTATTTTTCACATGTAGCTGATCAATTTCATCTGCAAACTGCATTGTCGAACGATTTGTCTCTTCTGCATCAACCGCCTGCTGCGAAGCCCCCCTTGCAACTTCTGTTACAGCATTGACGATATCCTCACCGAATGCTGTCGTTTCTTCTGCAACCGCTGTTAAATTCGACGATGTTCCCTGGATTTCCGTAATCGTTTTTTCGACATCTGTAATTAACATCTTTAACTGCTCAACCATGTTATTAAAGCCATCATTTAAAATACCAACTTCATCGCTACGGCCGATTTGTTCGATTTCTACGGTTAAATTCCCTTTAGCCACTTGTCGAACACGGCCAGCTAATCTTTGTAAAGGTAATGCCAGGTGGCGCGAGAACAACATTGCTGCTATTCCACCAAGTACAGTTGCGACTGCTATTGTCAGGACGATTACCTTCAACAATGCCATCGCTGGTGCATTAAAGTCCTGAACATAGGTACCTGATGCCACGATCCAGTTCCAGTGAGGATCTAGCTTCGAATATATTAACTTTGGTGCAACGGCTGTTTGACCAGGTAACTCGAACTCATAGTAAGTAAATCCACCGCCTGCTAATGCTTGGTTTTTTACTTCACGTATAAAATATAATCCAGAGCCGTCTTGAGCATCCCATAAATTATCGCCTTCACGTGTTGGATGACCAATTAATGTACCGTCATGATCGAGAATATAAATGTAGCCATTTTCCCCTAAATCGCTCGGGTACGATAACGTTCGTTTACCTTCCCCATCTTTCTCGCCAATCAGTGCCGTATACACTTTCTCCTGCGCCTCTTCTAATGTCAGTGTACCGTTTTTCACCTGCGCATCTGCCGTGGCAATTAACTGCATAGACGTTTCAACACTATTTTTTATAATTGTTTCGCCAAGTTCATCCATCCCTTGCTTTGCCTGCATATAGCTAACAAGACCGATAATCACACTTGGAATCAAAAATAGTAAGAATGAAAATATTAATAACTTCCCTTGAATAGTACGTAGAAACCTCATTCATCATCACCACTTTTCTATTTGTTTGAATATTTATTCTTTATTTACATTATTACACAAACAGAAAATTAAACAATGTGAAAATCGGTTTTTTGTAGATTATAGTCAATTTTCGCTATAAAAAACAGGAAAATACACTTCACTCATTATACTATGGAGCCTACTCATTTTATTTTTCAAAAAAAAAAATCCAATAGCATCAATCGCTACTGGATTTCGTCATTATTAACTATTCACCTAAATCGGCATTGTGGTATACACGTTGAACGTCTTCTAAATCCTCTAATGCGTCAATCATTTTTTCGAATTTCACTGCATCTTCTTCAGATAAAGTAACTTCTGTTTGTGGAAGCATTGTCAATTCAGCTACTGTGAATTCAGTAATACCTGCTACTTGTAATGCTTCTTGTGTAGCATGGAATTGATCCGGTTCCGTATAAATGATGATTGTTCCTTCTTCATCCAAAATATCGCGAGCATCTAAATCCGCTTCCATTAAGATTTCAAGAATTTCATCTTCTGTTTTGCCTTCGATTCCAAATACAGCGGTTGCATCAAACATGTAAGCAACGGAACCACTTACACCCATGTTGCCGTTGTTTTTTCCGAATGCTGCACGTACGTCAGAAGCTGTACGGTTTACGTTGTTTGTTAGTGCATCCACGATTACCATTGTGCCACCGATACCGAAACCTTCGTATCGTAATTCGTCGAAGCTCTCCTCGCCGCCGCCTTTAGCTTTATCAATTGCTTTTTCAATAATATGCTTCGGTACTGAGTATGTTTTTGCACGTTCTAAAACGGTTTTAAGTGCGCGGTTAGATTCTGGATCTGGCTCCCCAGATTTTGCAGCTACATAAATTTCACGACCAAATTTTGCATTAATACGGCTAGTACTTGCGTCTTTAGAAGCTTTCTTTTCCTTGATATTATTCCATTTACGACCCATTTGGATTCACTCTCTTTCACATATATAAAGTAACTTAGTACTTTAAAAGACACATCTCACTCACTACAGAGCGAGATGTTGCCCTTTCCTATGTGGTTAAGAAATTTATACTTTCTTAACCACGAAAAAATTTATTTATGACTTCATTATTATACATAAATACAATGCGAAATTAAATTCCAAAGTATGAATTTCTGTTATGCCATTGGATTTTTTTAATATACCTTCTTCTAAATCAGCTTTTACTTTAACAAGGTTTGCCTAGGCACCAGCTTAGAAAGACACATCTCGCCCAGTATAGGGCGAGATGATGTCCTTACTTATGTAGATAAGAAAGTGATAATTTCTTATCTACTAAATAATCGGCCATTAATTCAAGCTCTAGATGGTTTCAAAATCAGCTCCAACAGTGCCTCGCAACCCTCAACTGCAAGCCCGTACGTTTCCTGAAAATCACCCGTATACCACGGATCCGGTACATCCATTTTGTGTGACGTTAAATCAAGGAAACGGAAGATTTTCTGGCTATCCGGCTCTCCTAGCATATCACGGATATTTTGTACATTACTCGCATCCATCCCGACAATATAATCAAACGCTTCAAAATCATTTTTCGTTAATTGGCGGGCACACATACCACTCGTAGAAATGCCGTATTCTCTTAATTTTGCCTGCGTTCCTTTATGAGGTGGCTCATCGATATGCCACGAGCTTGTCCCCGCTGAATCAAATTTTATTTCCGCTGACAGTCCTTGCTGCTCAACTAAATCACGCATAACCGCTTCTGCCATTGGTGAACGACAAATATTACCGAGACAAACAAACAATACTCGAATCATCAAAATCCCTCCTATTAGAAAGACACATCTCCCCTAAAAATATAGGGCGAGATGATGCCCTGTATTATGTGGTTAAGAAAGTTTTACTTTCTTAACCACCGAAAAAACACTCCCGTTTTACGAGAGTGTCTTGGACTTATTTAGCTTTTAATTCATTTGTTAAACGCGCCAGTTCTTCTTCTAAATGCTGCATAGATGCCTCGCGCGCTTCTTTTCCGCTCTCTACCATAAACGGCTTGCCGTAAAGTAAATAACCCTTTTCACGTTTTAGCACACCTTTGATATTACGCGGGCCAATATACGCTGCCGGCACGATCTGCGCTTTTGATAGCTGAGCAATCGTAATCGCACCCGCCTTTAAATCTGTGTTTTCTGCGCTACGCGTACCGCTCGGAAATATCCCGACAATATTCCCTTCTTTAATAAGTTGACGGGGGATTTTAATAACACTCGGCCCCGGATTATCACGATCTACTGGAAATGCATTTAGCTGTTTAATTAACCAACCAAGCCCTTTCATATCAAACAATTGTTTTTTCGCCATGAAATGAATTTCACGCGGAATCATTGAAACACCTAAATTAAAAATATCCACATAGCCATTATGCGTACACGCGATGACAAAGCCGCCATCCTTCGGTAAGTTTTCCTGACCATATACCTTTGCCTTTGAACCATTAATCATTAAAAATACTTTTACTACTGTTGCTGCAAATTTATACACGATTGTTTCCTACCTTATTATTATGATGCCTCCATTGTAATCGAAAACTACGTCTCGGTTCAATGAACAGTATTAAGTTTCACTATTTTTAGCAATAGCTGTGACTAACTCTTGAAGCCAACTATGTAAGTCACTGAAAGTAAACCCTGCTTGCTGCGCCTTTGTATTGTGCATATACCAGGAAGATGGGATTGCATAAGGCGAACGAATATCTTCGTTACCAAGTAGTGCAATTTTCGCACGCTTGCCCGTTGCCTCCTCAACTAACTCCAACAGTGCTTTTAATGAAATTACCCCGTTTGCTGTGGCGTTGAACGGACCTTCTACACCACTCATGCCCGCCCATAGTAAGAAACGTGCGGCTTCACTTGCCTGAATAAACGACATTTTCGCATCCATATTGACAAATCCAATCGGCTCTCCGTTTGCAACCCGGTGAACATGGAAATGCAGACGCTTTGTGTAATCATCTTCACCCATAACAATCGGGAAGCGCACCGCTACGACCGGAAATTCAGCATATTTATAAAATACTGCCTCTGCCTGACGTTTGCCTTCACCGTAAGTAAAGTCCTCGATATTGCCCATTCGGATTTCATACGTAAACGGATCAAAATCTGCTTCAACTTTAGCCATACCGTCTATTGCGTAAGTTGATAAAGTAGATGTCAGTACTAGCTTGCCAATGCGCCCATTGAAAATATCACAAAAAGCTTTTGCTTCATTGGGTGAATAACAAATATTGTCATACACAATATCAAAGCTACGTCCTGCTACTGCAGCAGCGAATGCTTCTTTATCACGACGATCTAGCTGAATATGCTCGACCTCATCGCCAAATGGATTGATAGTTTGCCCGCGCGTCACAATCGTTAGGTGATGCCCTTCTTCAATTAATTGCTCCACTAATTTACGTCCAAAAAAACGGGTTCCGCCAAGCACTAAAATATTCTTCATTTAAGTAACCTCCTTTGCAGCGATTATCCGCTAAATAGTAATACCCTTAAAATATATTAATTCACAAAATTTTACAACAAATATAAAAAAAGAGCGCGCTAGCTGCACGCCCCAACTAAAATATTCAAATCAATCGTAATTTCACTAATCTCGATGGCTTTGTGGTTTTCAATATGCCAGCCCATTGGTGTCATTTCTAACAGCTTAGGTACAAGTGATACTTCTAGTGGCATCGTGTACGTAATGCGCGTTACCGCAACTCGGTCAAAGCTTTCTTTAAAGCGCTCCACCGTTTGCTCATTCGAGTAGCTTTCTTTTTCAGAATCCGCGAATGCCTGTGCACGTAACTCTTTTAGGTAACCTGCCTGTGGTACAACTTTAATAACCTTGCCACCCGGTTTTAATAAGCGCTTAAACTCCTCGTAATTTGCAGGCGATAAAATATTTAAAATCGTATCGAATGACTGTGCATTATACGGACTATTTGCTAAATCACCGACACACCAAATCAGTCCTTCGTAAAACTTTGCTGCCGCTAAAATGCCTTCCTTGGCAATATCAATGCCTACACCTACTGAATTTTCTAGCTTCGTACAAATTCTTTGCAAATGAGAGCCTTCTCCGCAGCCCGTATCTAAAATGACCGGTGCCTCGCCTTCGATCAAACTCGCTATTGTCTGTTGCATAGTATCGTATAGACCGCTTACGATAATTTGCTGACGCGCCTCGAATAATTCCTTACTGTACATTGAACCTGCTGGACGGTGCATTAAATTAATATAGCCCTGCTTCGCAATATCAAATGAGTGATTGCTTGCGCAACTCATCTTTCCTTCTTCACTTACCGTCATTGCTTGCGCGCAAATTGGACAAGCGAATAGTGGTTCATTATTTTTCATCGTTTGTATACTGATCGCTCGTTTTGATAATTGGCCCATCGTCATTCTCCTTACTACTTGTTCGTTTTGTATCGTATCATACTAAACAAGAAAAATCCCTTATGCCTACATGACATAAAGGACGGCCGTTACAGTAAATATTCATTTTGCAACTGCTTGCGCATGTCTCGAGAAATCGCAAATTCATGCTCTAAAAATTGCTCCGTCGATTCATAGCGCCGCTCAATCTCACGAAATACGGCATTTAAATATTGCTCTTTTGCCGACATAATATCGTAAAAGTGAGTTAGCTCCAAATTGCTATAATTTTTACTTACAGTATGAGCTAATTTTTCAACCATCGTCGTCAGTAAATTATTTGTTACTAAATAATCCTGCATAATCGTTTCCTTCGGTACATCGAGCGCCATTAAAATGAGTGCACCGCCAACACCTGTTCGATCCTTGCCTGCTGCACAGTGATGCAGTAAACCCAAATTCGTTTTTTCCTGAATGAGCTTCATCAACGCTTGGAAAGACGGATTATTAAATGGCATTTGTGCATAGAACTGCGCAAACGTATCCGCATCAACCTGTTTATAAAAATCCAGATTGGTTTGTTCCTTTTGTGAAACGCTCGGCATTTTGAAAGGTGCTGATCCTTTTGCTGGTACCCTTATATTTTGAACGCCCTCAATGGCTGGGTCTGGATTATTCGTTGCTTCATGTTCATCCCGGTAATCAAAGATTGTACGAATTCCTAAGCTTTGTACTTTACGTCTATCCTCTTCGGTCATTTTCGTTAAGCTAGCTGATCGAAAGAAAAGCCCGTTTCGAACTTTGCGTCCATCTTGCGTTGGATAGCCGCCCATATCTCGGAAATTAAGTACCCCGTCTAATGCAATCACGCGTTCTGTACTATATGGCATAAATTCTCCCCCCCCACGTATGCTGTCTATTTTCTTATTCGCAGTTTGTTGAAAAGTCGCAAAAAGCTCGGCACTACTGCACCGAGCTTCCTATTAATCTAATCTATTTACTAATAGGCAGTCCAACCTGCATCTGCAGTTACAATAATTCCGTTCACAAAATCGGAGTCATCTGAAGCTAAAAATAAAGCTACCTTGGCGATATCTTCTGGTTCTCCGTTACGCGGATTAAAACCGACACCTGCCATCGCACGACTAATGCCGAACTCATTTGGCTCTTTTAATGATGCGGTAATATTCGTATTCACTCCTCCAGGTGCAATCGCATTACAACGAATGCCCTTGCCCGCATACTGAAAGGCTGTATTTTTTGTTAAACCAACAACTGCATGCTTAGCAGCTGTGTAAGACGCACCCGCACGTGAACCATATAAACCACCAATTGATGCAATATTTACAATAACCCCTGCACCCTTCTCTAAGAAAATCGGCATTGCCTGACGTGTTGCACGCATGACGCCCTTCACGTTCACTTCAAATACACGATCCCACATATCATCTGTCACATCGCCAATTGGAGAGAAATCATCCATAATTCCGGCATTATTTACTAAAATATCAATTGTTCCATAACTATTTAACGCTGCTTTAATGAGCTTATGAATATCACCTTCATTTGCCACATTGGCCACTACTGCTGTTGCAGTTCCACCAAGCGCCGTAATTTCTGAAACTGTAGCCCCCGCACCTTCCAATGTTAAATCTGAAACAACTACTTTCGCACCTTCCTGCGCATAAAGAATTGCGATTGCCTTTCCCATACCAGAAGCTGCACCTGTAACGACTGCCACTTTATCTTGAAGTCTCATAAACAAATCCCCCTCAATCGTGATGTTATTTATTCCCATATTGTGTATCTTCTGTTTATTAAGATGTTTTTCCTGCTTGCATATATCAATTCAAGCAATTTTAGGATCATGTTTTTTCAGTAAAATGACAAACAAGCTTGCTAGTAAGCAGAAGCCACCTGCTAAAATAAATGCCCACATATACGAACCGAATACGTTAAAAGCAACCCCACCAAAATAAGCAGCGACACCAGCGCCTACTTGATGGGCAGCAACTATCCACCCATACATCATTGCACTTTTTTCAACTCCAAACTTTTGGCGTGTTAACCCGATTGTTGGCGGGACCGTCGCAATCCAATCTAGCCCGTAAAAGATAGAGAAAATAACTAGCCATGTATAGGAACCTTGTGACAACGCAAATGGTAAGAAAACAAGTGACACACCGCGCAAAGAATAATACCAAAATAGTAGCCAGCGATTATCAAAACGATCCGAAAGCCAACCTGACAGCGTCGTACCAATTAAATCAAAAATCCCCATAAACGATAGCATGGATGCCGCCATTACTAAAGGAATACCAAAACTTACACAATAAGAAATAAAATGAGTACCAATTAGTCCACTCGTTGATAAGCCGCAAATGAAGAAGCTTCCAGCGAGTAGCCAAAATTCCTTTACACGCAAGCCTTCAAGCAGTGAGCCTATTGCCATTTTAAATGGATTTCGCCCTTTCACAGGCGGTTCCTCTACCGTCATATCTTCTTGCCCATATGGCGTTAAGCCGATATCCTTTGGGAAGCTACGCATTAATAGCGCAATAATGATAAACATAACTACACTTAATACTAAAATTAGTAGGATGGCTGCACGCCATGAATAATTTTGGATGAATATTGCTAATACCGGCAATAAAACTAATTGTCCCGTTGCTGTTGCTGCTGTCAATATGCCCACCGCGAGCCCGCGCCGTTTTGCGAACCAACGATTAGCTACCTGTGTACTTAATACCGTTAAGAATAAACCAGAGCCTATTCCGATCATGACACCCCAAATTAAAATGAGCTGCCACTCGGTTTGCATAATAAAGGTAAATGCTAGTCCTATAGCGAGCACAGCCATGGACCAAAGCATCATGCGCTTTAAACCAAAAATCTCTACAAACGCTGCCATAAATGGTCCTGAAAATCCGTATAAAAATAAACATACGGCAAATGCAAAGGAAATTGATGGCCTGCTCCAGCCAAATTCCGATTCGAATGGATCGATGAAAATACCGGATGACGAGCGTACAATACCGGCTACGATGATTGCACAAAAAGTGACGGCTAAGACTACCCAGCTATAATGGAATTTCTTCATTTCGTATCACGAACCTTCTTTTTTTCTCTATTGTACATGAGGATTTGAATTTTGATCAGAAAATCTAAACAAAAAAAGAAGCCTCAAAATAGGACTAGATGATGGCTTTTTTTATGTGGTTGAGCAAGTTATACTTTCTAAAATCCTAAAAAACCAAGTATATTCTATAGAATATACTTGGTTCCTATTAATTTCTATAAATTTGAGTTATGCCTAAGTTAATAGAACAACAACTGCTTTGCTAATCAACACATGAAAAAAGAGCAAATCATACTGTGTTAGTTCAATGAAACTGCTTTAGTTTGTTTTTTTATCAATGCATTCTTTCCTTGAACCATGCCTTCAAGCGCCTTATAAATGGACTCGATGTCGGTTTGTGATAACACCTCACCACTTAGTTGCGTTAACCACGCCTTAAGCTCTGTCGTTTTTATGACATCCGCATTTTGCGAATGAATTTCAATTTGCTGGAACGAGCAACTATCTGTAAACAATATTAATGTTTCAAATAAATCATAATTGATTTCAGGCAATGCATCCTGTAAGGCAAAAATCGAACGTCTATTTTCATGAATGGGGTTAGCAAAGGCCCGCTGTTTCTCTCGGTGGAATAATTGCACCCACTCTTCGTCCTGCTCACGTCCAGAAATCCAACCAGACATATGTTTCAAGTCAATTATGTAAATACCTGACTCGTGCAATAACACCGCATCAACATGGCGTGTACCTGATGCACTTGGAACGAGTAAATCAAGCAATATTTTGTGAGAACCTTCGACATGATTCAGCACCGTCAATAGTTTTTTTGAAGCAAGCGCCTTTTTATTCGTCCATAAATCAAAATAGGAATAGCCTGTAATTTTACTGAAAATAGTATCATCATGCTTATATAACGAAAAGGCAAAATAACCAAAAAGGGAGATGATAACGAAAATTAGCCAAAATGTCATTCTGTCCACTCCTTACATACGTATCTGTTTATTCCCTATTTTAACAAAGTTCGCAAAACTTGACTATGCACCCATTGGCTACATTATATGTGTCATTTCACATGAGGGTTTTCCGACATTGCGCAAATAGTCACTATGTACCGTTACCATTTCATCACGAAAAGGAAATGGTTGAGTGACCAAATGTAACGTAAAATAATGTTATAAGCAATAATTTGTACCCTGCCTACACGAGCTTAGTATAGAAACTTATAACACCATCCACATAAAACGAGAAAAAAATCACGATGAGTAACACAAAAATAACTGATACACTTTTTCCCGCTTCTCCAGCGTTTCACGTTCAAGTAAAACGCTTAGTGCGATCTCGAGAAGAACTTTACCTAGTCCCCAAAGAAATAACAGTTCGCACGATACGAGTGGGCTAGTTTATTTACAATGCAGGATACAGTACTTCAAAACGCTCACAAACGAGCAGTAAATTTTCAGTAAAGGGAAGATCCAATTCAGCAAGGGCTGCCGTGAAGAAATTCACATGACCATTCCACCATTCATGGTATTCGCCTTCACCCTCCGCCAGTGCAAAATCAATGGGCACTTCTTTCATCGGAGAAAGCATCACACCCACATTTTTTATAATGGCAACCGGCTCATCACTTGCATTTAGTACAATATTATACTGACCTACTTGGGGAAGTGGTTCATTTTCTAACTCATAAAATAGATGGCCCGAGCATGTCGCCGTTTTCTTTCCTTCGACCACTAATTGTGCGAGCCAGTCAGCATCTGAACCGAATTGAAATGCTTCTGGTAGAGGTGGGACCGGCTTTTGTAATTGTTGCCAGTAGTTGTCCCAAAATTGTTGTATTGTCATGGTTATCCTCGTTTCGTTTGTTAAATGCATATTCCATTCATCATAGCATTGAAATTGCAGAAAAAATCGAAATATTGTATATTTTATCGAATTTCCCGGGAAATTAACGAAGAAAAAGTGCGCATTAGCTACGCACTTAACATTGTAAAATTGATTGCAATTCCGCTAAACACTTGATTTCATATGTAGGCGTAACGGCTGTGGTATTTTGCTTTCCGGATGGATTTAACCAGCATGTATCAATGCCTGCCCCTGCTCCACCGACAATATCTGCACTTATAGAATCACCAATAATTAGTGTTTTTGATGCATCAAAATTAGAAATACGCTCAAATACATAATCAAAAAATGGTTTCATTGGTTTTTGATAACCGGTATCCTCTGACACGAATATTTGTTTAAAATACGGCGCTAACCCTGTATATTGAATGCGTGCATTTTGCGTTTCCGAAATACCATTCGATGTTATATATAAGTCATAATGCTTTGATAATCGTTGAATTATTTCAAATGCCCCTTCAACAAACACTTTGCTCTCTGCTAAAAAACGACGGTACTGTGCATCAAGCTCTTTGCCGTTTACTTCAATTCCGAACTCTCTAAACGTCTTCGCAAAACGTGTTGCCATTAACTCCTCACGCGTTACCGTACCTTCTTCAAGCGCATGCCATAAGCCACTATTAATTTCTTTATACCTTGCCTCTACTTCTGGTGTTAAAGGAAATCCTTGCGATTCAAATAACTTCGGTAATGCGATATGTTCTGCCGCGCCAAAATCTAACAATGTATCATCTAGGTCAAATAATAGATATCGATAGCTTTTCATTTTGAATTCTCCATTCTTTTATACATTCACTTTCTTACGGTAACACAAAAATCCAGAGTGTATGTACAATTTCATTTAATCTCTTTACAACAAAACCCTTTTCCGATAGGATTTCTTTTAGATAGAAAGAAGGTTAGTAGGATGCTATTTGATTTAGACCCACAGCTCGTTGTAATTTTAATATGCTTTGGCTTTTTAGCTGCCTTTATTGATTCCGTTGTTGGCGGAGGTGGACTCATTTCTCTCCCTGCGTTAATGTTCACAGGTCTTAGTCCGTCTGCAGCAGTTGCGACGAACAAGCTTGCTGGAACAATGGGCTCGCTCACAAGCACAATCACGTTTTATCGTTCAGGCAAAATCGATTTAAAATCGGTGCTGAAATTTTTCCCATTCGTATTTTTTGGCTCCATGATAGGGGCTTGGATTGTCCATTTAATGAATCCCGAGCTACTTAAGCCCTTGATGCTTATCATGTTGGCAGCAGTAGCGATTTATACAATTTTTAAAAAAGACTGGGGTAGCCTTTCCGCTGTTAAAAAGCTTTCAAAAGGAAAGTTTGCATTATTTTTAATCGTCATTACTTTAATCGGTACTTATGATGGCTTTTTAGGACCTGGGACAGGCTCGTTTTTAATCTTCGCTTTTTTAATTGTTGGCTACGATTTTTTAAAGGCTGCAGGCAATGCCAAGTTTTTAAACTTTGGGAGTAATATCGGCGCTCTGCTCATGTTCATGTGTCTTGGCCAAATTAATTATGCATACGGTCTCATTATGGGTGTAGCACAAATTCTTGGCGCTATATGCGGCTCAAAATATGCGATCAAGCGTGGCAGTGGCTATGTACGTGTGTTGTTTATTACAGTAACTGTACTGTTGCTTGCGAAAAACGCGTATGATTATTTCTTGTAAGTACAGCCTATGTTGAATTCCATTGTTGTTTTTTGTAGGGACCATTTATCGTTCCTCCGCACATCATTTCTTCCTATTTTGTGCGAGCTGTTTCTTTTTAACGTGATATGCCTCAATCGTACAAATTGGTATACAACTTATTTGAAATTAAGCGACATTGGCACTTATTTGTGAATAAGTTGTATCTCCAATTCGTCTTTTTATGTTTTTAACAAAAAAAAACTGTTTGTTATAAAACCTAATTAAACTAGGAGGTGCTACATCTGTAGTGCCCCCTAGTTTTTATTTTTTATTTACGAATTCAAGCTCAAGCAACTTTTCTTTCATTTCCAGCCCTCCGCGGAAACCAGTTAGTGTCCCATTTTTTCCAATGACGCGGTGGCAAGGAATTACGACCATAACTGGATTAGCTCCAATAGCCGTTCCAACTGCACGTACAGCTTTTGGATTACCAATTATTTGTGCAATGGCGGAGTACGTTGTCGTTTCACCGAACGGAATGTCCTGCAACGCGTGCCAAATTCCCTTCTGAAAATCGGTTCCTTCATAATGTATCGAAAAATCTAACACTTTGCGCTCACCGTTAAAATATTGTTTAAACTGTTCAACATATAGCGCAAGCTTTTCAGCATTTTCCACAAGTTCGCTCCCTTTAAAGCGTTTTGCTGCCCATGCTTCAAGCTCCTCCACATCACGATTTTGTGAGCCAGTATAGCAAAGTCCCCCGTCTGTAGCTGCTAACAGAAAGCGCCATGGTCCATCTTCAAAATACGTCCAGTATATTGTTGGTTGCAAATTTTTTCCCCCTTGATAATTATTTTTCTTCATTAAATA
Organism: Solibacillus sp. FSL H8-0538; assembly: GCF_038003525.1. Lineage (NCBI taxonomy): Bacteria > Bacillati > Bacillota > Bacilli > Caryophanales > Caryophanaceae > Solibacillus > Solibacillus sp. FSL H8-0538. Next base: position 3,533,493 of record NZ_JBBOPI010000001.1, read on the forward strand.
TTGTTATATAAAAAACTCCGAACACTTGTGTCCGGAGCTCGAACTTATTTGTTTTGCATTTCCTTTGTTGGCCCCATAATCGGCGGGACCGTTAAACCTGCTTGACGTAGTAAAACAGTCATTTGACCGCGGTGATGTGTTTGGTGGTCGATGAACGCGCGCAGTAATTTTCCACGCGAAGTTGGCCCACCAAAACCAGCCACTTCTTCTAATAACATCTCATCTGTTAATGTTGAAGCTTCCTTGTTATAGGCCGCGATGACCATTTCATACGCTTCAACGATTTCTGTCATATCTGTTGGCATTGCCATATCAGATCCTGGTGCTGGAATTTGTAAGCCCGCGAAATGACCAAATGCTCCCCCTGCACCAACTAAGTGCCAAGCTAACCACCCTAAAGAATTGTGATCATCAACAATGGCGAAATCTATTTTTTCATTCGTAATAGCTTTTATTACATTTAATGTGCCGGCTGATGATACTTGCCAATCTTCTAGAAAATCTTCTACTGTACGATACATTTGCACTCACTCCTAATCCTCTATTTCTGTTTTATCATAACCAAAAACCAGGCTGTCTGGCTATAAATAACGTTTGATGATTTGCCAATCCGCAACCTTTTCTTCGAAAGACTTTATATTTTTCCCAGGTATTGGACTTGTTGAGGGCATTTTTTCGTACTGACGGTTTTGCAAAATATCAAAGCCAACTCGTTTTTTAAACACATCAAATGCTTTACCCCCATTGAATAATATGAGCTCAATTTGTGGGAACTCTTCAAACAGTTTGCCAAAAGCATTCGGAATTTCATTACGAATATTCGAATCAAGACTCCCTTTGCGCTCGCATGATTGAATAACATCCCAAAGCCCGATATGGTACGCGCGCAAAAGTTGAATGCGCTGTTCGTAATTAGTCGGGATGTCCGTTTTAAGAATTTCTCCCATGATCGGCCAAAAATGATTACGTGCATTGCCGTAATACTGCTGTTTTTCCAGCGATTGCTGACCAGGCATTGAGCCAACAATTAACACGCATGTATCCGCTCCGACAATCGGTGGAAGAATATTGGTAATCGGTTTTTGTGGTTGCATGGAATCACCCTTTCTTAAAGAGTAGTATACAGGAAGTTGCGTTTTATTCGGCTGTTGGAGGAGTTTCTTTCGGGATTTGAAGCTGTTGTTCGAAACTTTATGGCATGTATTCAGAACCTAACTTTTCAAGAAAACTAGACTTGAAGAGATCGTTAAAAGTGGTTGTTGCTGTTTCGATTTTATTTACCCCTCAGCTATACACACGGCTTAAATGTTATTAATCACCACTATGTAAATGGATTGCTAAAACATTTAATTAGAAAGACACAACTTCCCCAAAATAGGGCGAATTGATGTCCTTATTTTTACGGATTGGAAAGTTATTCTTTCTAATCCGCATAAAAAAAACGCTTAGGAGATTTCCTAAGCGTTCACGTATTATTTCGGTTTAGCAGCGTTATTGTCATCACGTGTATAAGGCTTTCCAACCATTAAATGATCTAAAATTTCTTCGTAAGAGCCATTATGAATAAACGTCACGTCATTTAGTTCCGTGAAATTGGCGAAATACGATTGAATCAACGTCCCTGCAAACATAGCGCCCCCAGCTGAGCCCTGCACATTATAAATATTGTCATCGAGATTTAGTACAAGCGACGTGTTATTATTTTCAAACGTATAATCAAGTAAGCCGACATTAAATTCCGCTGTTTGCTCAAAAATAAAACGCACCAACTCCGTTTCCTCGCCTGTATAAATAACGTCATACGGCTCTACATATTCTGCATTAGCGTCCGATTTAAATAGCGTTAATGGAATCTGTTGTTCTGTATTCGAAGTAGATTCTTCTTGTGATGCATTCCCCTGCTCTGTCGAAACATTCGGATCGACTTCTTCACCTTGCCCACAGCCTACCAACAGTACTGCGAGTAGTGCACTAAAAATTAATTTCTTCATGTTACATAGCTCCCTTCAATTGCCACTATATCCTTAGTATAACGAAAAATTATCAGTTGTCTTGTACCGAATTATCCGGGACAAATTACTCGGCTAGCCTAAATTCGTGTTTGGGGTTGCTGTACGAGCTGTGTCACAAGTTAATTTTCACTTTTGACACAGCTACTATTGCTACTATTTACTTCAGAGATTTGCTCATATTCATCCAAACTTCCCCGCCGTGCTTAGAAGAGGATAAACCCTTATTCACGTATCCTAGGTTCTCATAAAACGACACTAAGTTTTCTAAGCATGTAAGCGTATCGGTTTCACGTTGATGCTTTGTCGCCTGTTCCTCCAGCTTCTGCAATAATCGTTTCGCAATGCCGCGCTTTTGTGCTGATGGTGCAACCGCTAATCCTAAAATCGTTTGATGTCCACCAAGAGCAGGGTTTTCTTGAATGTCTGCAAATAATTCATCGGTAATAAATTCTGTATGGACGACCGGTCCGTTCACTAGCCCAATCAGCGCTCCATCTTCCTGCGCTACAAAAAAGCTATCCGCAATCTTTTCAATTCGCTTCTCAAATGCTTCGCGTGTTGCCGCCTCTATTGGTGTAAAACACATATTCTCAATTGCAACAAGCTGGTCTAAATCTAGCTTTTCCACATGCCGAATAATCATCATTATTTCCCTCCGCTATTCCGTCCTAGAAAAAATAATAGCAGTGTTGGACAGGAGAAAGAAAGGTTTTTTAAATAGATTGTTGAAAACTAGTACATGCTAAGATATCCTCTGCCGGCATTGTCAGCAATATACTTTGCTCTTTAACGCAACAGTTTTCTTGAAAAGACTGTACCATTCTGTAGCCCGCGCAGTAGCCAATCCATAGTGGTAACCCTGCCCGTTCGTCTCCATATAAAAACGGCCGGTGATTGTTCAAGCCTTTAAGTTTTAACGCTGGCAGAAAATGAGACTGCCAAATTTCTTTTACCTTATCAACCGAGTAACGCTTCGTCCAAGGACTTAACCGCTGCTCACCATACAATGCCTCCACTGCATATTCTGCAAGGCCTTCCACCATTAGTGAATCCAATAATGTTATTTCAGAGGTCAATGTATTGAGATAATGAAGCCTACACACATGATGGTATTCATGTGCAAACAACGCCTTTAGCTCTCCTTCATCTAATCGTATAGAAACAAATAAAAAGATGGCATCCTTATAAGCGATACCGTTTTTAGGTATCTCCCCATTGGTAATCGGGAAAATATAAATGGGCACATTTGGACCATTCCAGTCAGTTTTTAGACGTGCAAATTCATTTTCTACAATTCCCCAAACATTTTGTCTTACTAGTTGTTTCACGTTTTTTTGTAAATAAGTGACTTCATGTCTATTAAATAAGCCGTTTTTTATCAACTCATAATGGATTGCCTCTATTGGTACACTAGTGAATAACCCAATAAGTGGCTCACATAAAACTTCAATTAAGTTATCTTGCTGCTCATTAATTTGATACAACCATCTATCTGTTCGCACAACGCCCATTCTCTCATCCTTTTTAATAGTATATGCTTTGGACGATTCGCTCGTGTGTGCTCATTAGTTCTACATATATTAGGACACAGTCTAAATAGATAGGGGGAATAACGATGAATCAATCTGATGCATATAATTTATGCTGTAAATATCAAGGACGCAAAGTAATTATTACAGATAATCGGGGACGCCGGCATATAGGACGCATTACAAAAGTAGATAACCGAAAAGTGTGGATCATGCCGGATGATGTTGGGAGTTACGGCATTGGCTTTTGGGGCTATGGAAGACCAGGTATCGGATTTGGCTACGGCATCGCGCTCGGTGTGATAACAGGCATTGTACTATCTTCATTATTTTTATTTTAGGACACCTGTAATTAGATGGGACTGCCTATGCAGTCCCTTTTCGTTTCTACTATTAAAAATTCTAATACATATAAGCTAACTAGAGAAAGGTCATTGGTGCTCTGGCCTTCGCTTTTCCGCGGGCGGTGGCGAGACTCCCCAAGCAGAGGTGAGGTACCCATTTTTCTCATGTATCAAAAACAGGTAAAAAAAACGAATTGTTTTTCTCCACCTGTTTTAATTTAGGGACTTTTTAGACAGCCCCTTCGTTTTCTATAATAGGAAAATCTGAATTATTTATTTCTCTCGAATACTATACGTCCTGCAACGACCGTTTTCACAGCTTTCGCTCCAAGCATTTCTTCTGACGTGCCCGCAAATAAATCACGGTCAAAAATCGAGAAATCTGCTACGTATCCTGGTTTAATCAATCCGCGTTCATGTTCTTTGCAAATCGCCTGTGCACTGCCAATTGTGTACATTTGTATCGCTTCAAAGCGTGATACCTTCTGTGCTGGCAAATATCCGTCATGTGCTTCAGAAGGTTTTTTACGTTCAACAGCTGCATAAATAGTAGCAACCGGATTAATATCCTCTATTGGTGCATCTGTTCCTGCTGCGCACATAATCCCACGATCGATTAATGTTTTCCAAGGGTATGCGAACTCGAGACGGTCCTCTCCTAGACGATCAATTACCCAAGGGAAATCTGACGGCACAAAGGCAGGCTGTAGGTCTACTACAACAGGTAATTTACTTATGCGCTCCACCAATTCTTCATTCAGCACAGAGCAATGAATTAAACGATCTCGCTTTCCATTTGGTACAGGATATTTTTCAATAACTTTCAGTACTTGCTCTGCGCCTGCATCACCAATCATATGTACTGCAATCGCCTCATTGTAGCTACGCGCAAGCTTCACCAATTCCTCTAATTGTTGATCTGTTTGAATGAATAATCCATTATTACTCGGCTGATCTGCGTATGGTTTTAATAGTGCAGCAGTTGAACCACCGAGCGCCCCGTCTGCAAAGATTTTCATCGCTCCTAGTTCAACAAATGGGCCGTCAAACTGCACATTTTCTTCCATCATCTCTTTAAACACAACATTATGACGTAGCAAGTTCACGCGAAAGTTACGTTTCTCCCCAACGACGCGATGATACGCCGTTAGCGGATTCATAAAGTTCCCGAAATAATGCATTTCTTCTGTATGTCCGCCAGTTAACCCATGTGACAGCATATCACCCACTGCTAGATTGAGCGCATCTGTTAGAGACTGAATATACGCTTCGCCTTCTTTTGGAATAGCATCCGTTACTAAGTTTGACGCCAATTCATAGAGTAATCCATTTAGCTGACCATCTGCAGTACGACCAATTTCACCGCCTGCTGGAGACGTACTTTCTTCCGTAATACCTCCCGCTTTAAGAGCTGCTGAATTTCCTAATATGACGTGATGGCAAACTCTCGTTAATAGAATCGGTTCTTTACGAATTGCATCAATCTCATCTTTTGTTGGAATTCGTTTGTCTTCAAAATTATTTTCATTCCAGCCCTCACCAAATAACCACTGATCAGCAGGAGTTGTCTTCGCTGCTTCTCTTACCATTTCTAGCATTTCTTCAGTTGACTTGGCTTTTGTTAAATCCAATCGAAGTAACTTTTCTCCTTGAAAAATCATATGAAGATGGCTATCTACAAAGCCTGGATACATGATCGCACCTTGCAAATCAATCTCCTCATCTGCTTGTGCACGAAGCGCATCTAGCGTGCCTGTTGCGAGAATTTTATCATGCTCAACAAGGACCGCTTCTACCGTTTCATTTTCTTGTTCCATTGTGTAAATCGTCCCACCGTACCAAAGTTGTTTCATAAAAAAACCCTCTCTTTCATTAGTAAATGGCATCCCAATAGTCCAATGCCCAATTAATACACTTATTTTACCATAGAGAAATCAAAATTTTCTTATTAATAAGCCACTACTAAATCGTCTAGTAATGCACGTTCTACTTAAATGAACTAAAAAAATAGTTCAAATAATACTATGCTTCGCTCTGCCTAACATGTTCTCGTCCACCTTTTGTATTAAACATTATGAGACTATTTAACCGTTTTTATTAAATGCATATATATATCTGCTTTAGAACCGATATTAGCATCGTAAAGTCAGAGAAATTTGATGTCACAAAGCTATAGGGGCTAAGGAGGTTACTATCACTCTATGCCAGCCAGCTGCCATTACCTAAAAAGAGACGGAGGAATAGGGAATGTTAAAAAAAATAATAACCGTTGTTGCTACGGTACTTGCAACAGGATTGATTTTATCGGGGCCAAGTGCTTATGCTGCACCAAAAGCAAATGTGTTAGCAGTACAAAAGCAAGAAACGAAACACCAGAAAGAGCAGGTCAAAAAAGAGGAAATACAGAAGAAAAATCAGGTTAAAAAAGAAGAAAAACTTAAAAAAGCTCAAATACAACAGCTTAAATCTATCGATAAGAAATTAGACAAAATCGAGGATAAATTAAGTAATTATCAAGACAAACTTTCAGATAAAGAAGAAGAGTTAACCGAGAACATCAATGAGCTGGACAAAAATCAATCAGATGACGTCCAACAAGTTGAACTGATTGAAAATGAATCAGGTGACATCCAACAAGATGAGCTGGATGATGAAGAGTTAGATGAAGAAGCACTGACAGACGAAGAGATTGAGGAACAAATAAAGGAAGTAGAAGATAAATTAAAAGAACACCAAGGTTATATTGGAAAATTCAATTCATTACAAAATCAATTAAATGCTGTTACAAAGCAATTAGATGTACTTTCTTCCAAAGGATTCGATCGCACAATTTTGGCAGAACGATATGACCGTATAGCCTCGCTAAGTCAAGAGCTTGCTGAAGTATTAGCACATATTAAAGATGTACAAGACCAAGTAAAAGAAGCGATTAAAAAGGATACTACTGTTGAAGAAATACCACCCGTAACTACGATACCGCCTACGAAAGAATGGAAAATTAAATTTAACAAAAAACTAGATAAAAATACTTTATCTAATCTAGATATTATTGTAATGGATTCTGAGAAAAATATTATAGAAACAACGTTCAGTTATTCAGATAAAACGGAAACTGTAACAATTACATCGCTTCAACACTATACAGCAGGTGAAACATACACTCTTTATATAGGTAAACAAATTGCAGCTAACAATGGATTAACTTTAAAAAATTCATATAAAATGAATTTTTCTATTAAGTAAAGGTTACTAAAAATACATAAACCGAGAGTCTTATTTTTCGACTCTCGGTTTTCTTATCGTACTAATTTCTTAGCCCCGAATGTAAATTCTATTTTCCCTCCATTGCCTCCAACGCTTTGCTTTTAAATCCACATTGTTCCATCGCTTCAGCAAGCTCTGCTCTTAATTGTGTTACATTAAAATTTACTAATTCCTTATTAGTCACAACCTGTTTTCCAGCAATAAATACGTCGCTTACATTACTAGCATTAGCTGAGTACACTAAAGCTGAATACGCATCAAAAATAGGAAACATATTGACCGAGTCAGTTTCTACTAATATGAAGTCTGCTTGTTTTCCTACCTCAATCGAACCAATATGCTCCTGCATTCCTAACACTTTTGCTCCCTCAATGGTTGCTAACTTTACAATTTCTTCGGCCGGAAACGCACTACGATCCTGCAAATATGTTTTATGGAAATTCGCAAACAAACGCATTTGGCTAAATAAATCGAGCGTATTACCACTACTTGGGCCATCTGTTCCGAGTCCAACTGTTACACCTGCAGCGAGTAAATCGCGCACACGTGCTACCCCTTTCGCAGATTTAGTATTGGCACCAATGCAATGAGCTACCTTCACATCGTATTTCTTTAATAACTCGATATCATGGTCTGACAAATGAATACAATGCGCGGCGACTAGTCTTGAGCTCAATACCCCAATCTTCTCTAAAAACTCAATTGGCGTTTGATTGTGTTGATCGCGATACTTCGCCATTTCAAAGTCCATCTCACTAACATGCATCATCCAAGGCACCTTGTACTTTAAAGATAATTTATCGACCTGTTGTAGCACTTCAATAGTGTTGGAGTATGGGGCGTGAGGGGCGACTGATGCTTGAACCATCGAATGTCCTTGCCATTTCGGCAGAAAACGTTCAGCGTATTGTAAGCCACCCATTGGCTCAGCCACATCCACTGTTACCGAATCAATAACTGTTTCTGCTAAAAGTGCACGGCTATGCATTTCCTCTGCTGCTTCTGCCAATTGTTGTTCAAAATAATACATATCAAAGAACGCAGTCACTCCCGCAAGTTGCATTTCGGCAATGGCATATTTCCCACTCGTGTAGGCAAGTTGTTCATTCATACACTCATTTTCTAATGGGAATAAGAAACGGCGTAAACGGTCTGGATAGTCGTCTCCTAAAGACCGAAATGGAATCATGCCAATATGGGTATGTGTATTAACCATGCCAGGTAATAAAATTGCACGTTTCGCATCCATGCACTTGTCATACTTCACATCCTGTGGCAATGAATCCATCGCGCCAACTTCTAAAATCTTCGTATCTTCAACTACTAAATAGCCATGTTCAAATTGCTCCATTTGATCATTCATCGTTAAAATCCAAGCGTTTTTAATGAGTATTTTCAATTTTCCTCACCCTCAACTAATGGAATCATCTTTTGAGAACGCACATTCATCATACCTTTGTCCGTAATTTTGATAACAGGTGAAACCGGTAAAGATAAAGTAGAAAAAGACATGATTTCATTGCTGTTGCGATAGCCTAACGCATTCATCGCTTGGCGTACTTCCTTCAACCCCGCACCAAGCTCTTGAATGGATGCATCACTAATAATGCCACCCACCGGTAATGGACAAGTTGCTTGTACCTGGCCACCTTGTGCAACGGCATAGCCACCTTGAATGTCTAGTATGTGGTTTTGAGAAATTATCATATCTGCCGCGCACGTTCCCATTACCATTAAATTGTGATGATCATGCGCCCAAGTTGTCGCTATAGCCCCTTTTTCACGTAATGCATTTTCGACGAAGCCGTATGCGATGTTGCCAGTTTTCCCGTATCGCTCCATCACGACAATTAAAGATAATCCACTGTTCTCCCAATCTAAATAGCCATCTACTACTTCAACCTCTCGCTGCACATGTTCTGTAAATGTACCTACTTCGGCAATTTGTATTACGTTCACTAACGCCTTTCCAGAAGCAGTTACCTTAATACACAAATCTTCCGCTGTTAATGGACGACATTGTATGGATTGATAGAAATGCTCTGGAAAATTAGGTTTTTCTGCAGGATAACGGAAGTCCTCTCCTTTTTCATGCACCAATTGGCCATTTTTATAAACCGCCGCAATGTCCAACTTTTCAACATCATCTAGCAACAGAAAATCTGCTTTAAAGCCCGTCACAATCGCACCACGATCTTGGAATCCCATACGTCGAGCAGGCGTGTAGGTAGTACAGTAAATTGCTTGTTCTGCTGGCATGCCACATGCGATCGCCAAGCGTACATTGGCGTCCAAATGCCCTTCTAGAAAGTCGTCGGCCATTACATCATCCGTGATAATAGCTACATAGTCATAGAAATTATTTTCAACGACAACACGCATATTTTCCGACGTTATCGATTTCTTTTGAAACTCTAAAAACATCCCGCTTGAGATTTTCTCATAAATTGATTCGGGTGATTGATGGGTATGATCTGCCGTTAATCCTGCATATAAAAATTTTGCCAATTCTAATCCAGAAACGCGCGGAATGTGGCCTTCTAAAGGCATAAATGGCTTGTTCATTTGAACCTCACGTAAAATTTGGCGAATTAAAGAATCTGGTTCATTGACAATACCATTAAAGTTCATCGCTTCTCCTAAAGCAATTACTTTCGGATGTTTTAACAGCTGTTTCACTTCTTCAACACCAATATAGCCGCCTGTTGTTTCTAATTCTGGCGTCGTCGAAGGAACAGAGGAAGGAATCGCATAGAAAATATCCATCACACTCGGTTGGTCAAAGAATGCCTCTAGCCCTTCCATACCAAACACATTTGCAATCTCATGCGCATCCGCTACTATCGTAGTCACACCATATGTTAGTGCTGTCTCAGAAAAAATAGACGGGGATGTCATCGAGCTTTCAATATGCATATGAATATCCATCAACCCTGGCACCATATATTTTCCTTCTGCATCTACAACTTCAGCAGCCACCAAATTTTCAAACTCGTCAGTTGTAATATAGTAAAATTTATCCCCAATTATTGATACATTTTTCTTTTCAAACTTTTTTGTAAACGTATTGAAAACTTGAGCATTTAAAATAGCTAAATCAATATTCATTTCATATTCCCTCCATGTTACAAAGATTAGAAAGACACAACTCGCCCAAAATAGGGTGAGTTGATGTCCTTACTTAGGTGGATGGGAAAGTTATCCTTTCTTATCCACTGAAAAAGAAAAAAGGCCAAGAATAATCCTTAGCCTTCCTCCTTACTAACCCTTTATTTGTTCAGTATTCTGTTCCATTGACTAATCCAAGATTCAAGATTTTCATTAACGAATGTTGGATTAACTAAGTTTGTGCGTTTTGCAACTTCACCGTACGTTTTATTTTTAGCTGTTTCTTCATCTAATACAACTTCTTTATTCGTTGGAGCTTCGTTTAAAGAAACAGAAGTTTTTTCTTGTATTTCTTGGCTTAATCTCCAGTCGATATACTTATAAGCTAAATCTTTATTTTTAGAGTTAGCATTGATATTGATTGTGTTGAAGTTTGCATATGTGCCTGATTGTGGAACAACATAAGCAACATCTGCATTAGCTTGCGTAATAATTGGAACAGCAAAGTCACCAACCACAGCAGCTACGATTTCACCTGACTGGAACATGTTTGCTAAGTCTGAAGATTTACTATACGTTTTGACAACGTTTGGAGATAAGTCAGTAATTCCTTTGAAAGCTGCTTCCCCTTTATCCGTTGTAATGTCAACATTTTGGTTGCTACTTGCTACATACAGCATTGCTGGACCAAATGTTGATGTAATGTCTGGAATTGAAATTTTACCTTTTAATTTAGGATCCCAAAGGTCATTCCACTCTTTAATTTCCATACCGGCTGCCTCTTTATTGTAAACAATTCCAATACTGTTCAATGTGTATGCTGGGCCAGAACCATCTGCAGCTAATTCTTTTGCGCTATCGATTAAGTTCTCCATATTCGGCACTTTTGAGCCATCAATTTTTTCAAATATCCCTTCCGCTACGCCAGATGCCGCATTTGCTTGAGATAATTCAATTACGTCAACCGTTGAGTTCGGGTTACTTTGCAATTTTGTATAACGTTCCGAGCTTGTACCAGTTTCTAACACAATGTCTACATTGTATTTTTCTTCAAATGGTTTGAAAACATCTTCCTGCATTTTGTCTTCTTCTAAACCAAACGTTGAGATAACCAATGTTTGTTGCTCGTCTTTTGTAGATTTTCCACCACATGCGCCTAAAACACTAGCCGTTACTAAAGTTAAAGCCACTAAACCTAATTTTTTCTTCATATTTTTCTCTCCTTTTAATTACGCGTGAACGTATTTTCCCTACCAACATTTACTTCTAACTTACCCATCACATTAACTATTGTGTACCCATTTGAACTCTTATTAAACGATGATCAGTTTGTGAGCTGGAATCGATAATGCCACGTTGTCTCCCACTTGATAGATGACATGATCAGGTTCATTGACAAGTAATGTACCAATCGAAGTTTCTATTTCATATTGATACGATTTCCCTAAGAACGTACGAACTTTTATTGTGCCAGATACGACATTATTCGTTTTCACTTCAGTACTAGCTACAATATCAATGTCATCCGGACGAATCGTTCCGGTCTTTCTTTCAGCATCCCATGCGCGCGTACTTTGGAAAACCGTTCCATCAGCGGTTTTGTATTTCCCATCTTCTACTTTCGTTAAATCAAAGAAATTTTCAAAGCCGATAAAGCGCGCGACAAACTCAGTTTTTGGATTTTTATAAATCGCTTCTGGTGTGTCGAACTGTTCGATAACCCCTTTATTCATGACCGCTACCTTGTCAGAAATCGAGAAACATTCCTCTTGATCGTGCGTTACAAACACAGAGGTAATCCCTAATTGACTTTGGATCCGTTTAATTTCGATACGCATAGCTACGCGCAATTTCGCATCTAAGTTACTTAACGGTTCATCTAATAACAATAATTTTGGTTCAATGACTAAGGCACGTGCTAAAGCAACACGTTGTCTTTGTCCACCAGAAAGCTGTTTCGGATAACGATTAGCAAGCTCTTCTAAGCCTGTAATAGCTAATATATCATTTACCTTCTTATCAATGGCTGCCTTATCTTCTTTGCGTAATTTCAAGCCAAACGCAACGTTTTCCTTAATTGTTAAATGAGGAAACAGTGCATAGCTTTGGAATACCATCCCAAATTTACGCTTATGAACAGGCACCTTTGTTAAGTTTTGATTGTCCACTAAAAATTGCCCATCATTCGGTTCGATTAAGCCAGCAATAACACGTAAAGTTGTTGTTTTCCCGCACCCAGATGGCCCTAATAAGGAAACTAATTCCCCTTTTTCAATGGATAAGTTCAAATCTTTTAATATATCCGTTTTGTCATCATAACTTACTCGAATATCTTTTAATTCAACATAGGACATTTATTATTCTTCCTCCTTCGCACATACATCTTGCCTGTTCCTATGAAATACTTGCTAACCCTAACGTCTTTTCAATAATAAACATTAGAACAATCGTACCTAGCATTAAAATCACTGATAATGCAGAAACAGATGGATCATAATTGTATTCAATATAATTCATTAAGCTCGTTGGGAGCATCGTCACACCTGGTCCAGATAAAAATTGCGACACAGGAATATTGTTGAAGGAATTAATGAATGCCAACATGAAAGAAGCAAAAATTCCTGAAGTAATATTCGGTAAAACGATTTTGCTAAACGTTTGTAATTTTGTGCAACCTAATGTCCACGACACTTCTTCAATGGAAAAATCTAATTGCTCGATAGTCGAGCCAACTACCCGAATCACATAAGGTAAACATACAAGGAAATGCCCTAGTAGCAGTCCTTGTATAATCGGAAATTGAAATTGAATAACAACAAATTGATACAATGAATAACCAACTACTAAACCTGGTACGATTGTTGGTGATAGGAAAAAGCTTTTGATCCAATTACGTCCGAATACATTATGGCGTGCTAAAGAGTAAGCTGCCGGAACACCTACAAGCAAAGCCAGAACCGTAGCAAAAAGCGCGATCTTTAAACTAAGGGCAAAGCTGTTCATAAATGATTCATTTTTAAATACTTTGCTATACCAATCAAGCGTGAAGCCTTCAATCGGAAATTGAATTGTTGAGCTAGTTCCAAAAGAGGTCACCACAATAATAATTAGTGGTATAAACAAAAATGCAAACACTAAACAAGCAAAGATCCTTAACCCCACATTTTTACGCACGTGCTTCACCTCTCTTATCTAAACGATTCGCAATCCAGTTAAATAACTTCATTACGACTACAGTTGTCACTATCATGATTAACGCGATTACACTTGCACCTTGCCAATTACCTAACGCCGTCGCATTTTGATATAAGAAAGTGGCTAACATCATGTTTCGGTTCCCACCTAATAATTGCGGAGTTGTATACGCAGTCAAGGTACCTGTGAATACTAAAATACTGCCCACAATAATTCCTGGAACACTTAAAGGTAAGATTACCTTCGCAAAAGCAACTACGCGATTGGCACCTAACGTTTCAGCCGCTTCCATAATTTCCGAATCAATATTTTCTAAAATCCCTACTAACGTAATAACCATTAAAGGTAGGAATAGATACACGGAGCCAATCGTAATGGCAAACTCCGTATAAAGTAATGTAAGCGGTTCGGAAATTAAGCCGATTTTCATTAACCCATTATTAACAATGCCGTCTTGTCCTAAAAGCGTAATCCATGCAAAACTCCGTACAACGGAATTTGTTAACAACGGAAATAGAGTTAACGACATTAACAAGCTACGCCATTTTTTCGGACTTTGCGAAATGTAATAAGCAGTTGGAACGCCGAATATTACACAAATTGCCGTCACAATGAGTGAAATTTTTAGTGTTCGCCAAAAAATACTGAAATTATATTCATCCTTTAAAAACGAAGTATAGTTTGAAAAGGTGAATCCTCCATCAAAGAACGTTGGAAAAATGATGGATACTAGAGGTAACACCAAAAATAAAATCAAAAGAATCAATCCTGGAGCCAGTATGATATAGGGGATTCTTCTATGCGTCATGTCGATCCTCACTTTCCTTTTTTAAAGGGATTATTTATTGATGAGAAATACCATATAGTATACGGTTTTATCTTTTCACACCATACAATGCATTATAATTAATTCGACACGGTTCGACAACATAAAAACGAATATTTTTTTGATATAATTAATAAATATTCGTCATTTCAGCAAGACCACTGCAAAGATAGTATTTTTTCTTCTCTTTTACTACCAATTCGTCATATTTTAGATAATTCCAATAAAACAATAAAATTAGTACCTTAATTACAACCGGCTTCTACTGAATCAGGAATGAGAGGATTGGTGAAAAAGAGTGAGCAGATGCGGGATATAATATTAGGGGTTATTTGGATAATATGAGACTATATTTGTAAACGAAGAAAGGAGCAGATTTTATGGACATGCAGCATTACGTTGATTCGATGGATGATAAATGGAAGGACGCCTATGCGCAATTAGTAGAACTATTAGACAATACGTTGCCAATAGGATTTGAGAAATGTTTTCTGTACAATATGATTAGCTATGTTGTGCCACTTGCTACATATCCAAGCGGCTATCATGTGACGCCTAATACACCACTCCCGTTTATTAGTATTGGTGTACAAAAAAAGCATATTGCCATTTATCATATGGGCATCTATGCAAACAAGGAATTATTGAATTGGTTTACCGAAAACTATCAGCAGCAAGTCCCGACAAAATTAAATATGGGGAAAAGTTGTATTCGCTTTACAAATCCTCACAAGATTCCATTTTCTCTTTTGCAGGAGCTTTTTGAAAAAATAACACCTGAGCAGTGGATTACTGCCTATGAAAAGGAGCGAAATCGATGAAATCTGTTCGAACGTTTTTAATGTTTCAAGGAAATGCAGATCAAGCAATTCAGCAATATGAGGCATGGTTCCCCGCGTGCATCGTAGTTCATAAAGCGTACCAAGAGGATAATAAACTTATAGCGATGGCCGTACTAAATATTAACGGCTATGAAATCTTAATTAATGATAGTTCTATCCAACACGGTTTTACATTTACCCCGTCTACATCTCTGTTTATCGAGTGTGATTCAGAAGAAGAAATTCAAGATTTAACCGAAAAATTAACACAAGACGGTGAAATATTAATGCCACTTGACCATTACGGCTTTTCGAAAAAATTTGCATGGATTCAGGATCGCTTCGGCGTGTCGTGGCAGTTAAACTTAGCATAGTGGATACAAGTTTTTCCGTTTAATGGGGACACCTAGAAAAAGACCTAACATCTTAATAGATATTAGGTCCCCTTTTAAATTCCGTATGTACAGTTGTTCCTCTTACTATTGAAGATAACTTTGGATTTCTTGTATGATCTCCGCAATGTCACGGTTTGTCGTTGAAATGCGGATAAATTCACTTTCAAGCGCATTAAACTCTTCTAAAAATCGTTGGCGAAGCTGGTCATCATCTAACTGATTGTCTAAAAAACCTCTACCTCTTTCATCCAATCTCAGCTGACGCTCATTTTCATCCACATCTAAATAGAAAATATAATCCGGCTTACGAATCGAATATAGCTCTGTCTCATGCTCATACGCTGCATTTACACCTTTTGCTCGATGCGAAACGACTGTATCAATAAAATAGCGAACACAATAAATATTGTCGTCATTTTGGCTCATCTTTTCATTAATAAGCTCCGTTAAATATACATTCGATGCTAAATAATATAAATAATGAGCGGTTGGCGAAACATGATAAACCTTTTCATCTATCTCATTTCGGTTCACCGAAAAAGGAACCGGTGGCGATTTTAATAATGAAGAACCTTTATCTTCTAAATGTAGCTGTTCCGCAACCGTACTTGTTCCACTACCATCTAAACCTGTCAAAATAACTAACTTACCCAAACCGAGTCACCTCTCCTTTTTAAAATCTACCAAAATGTACCACAATATTATTGGAGCGTAAACATCATCAGAGAAAGCTAGCGATTAATGGGGAAAATAAGAAAGAACGGACAGAACCTTTTTCTATTAAGTTGCGTCTGGGGCGTATTTCGCTTTATACTTCTCAAGAATTCGGCTAAACTGCGATGCCAATATTTGTTGAAATAGCATGCCGAATACAACGGGCATCACTACTTTCGAAGGAAAATACGTGCTTGCCACAACAACACCAACCGCAATATTGCGCATGCCACCTGTAAAAATAAATGTCGTAATAATACTTGCATCCTTCTTCCATAAAATATGTCCGATCAATAAGCACATTGCATAGCCAGATACAGCAAGCAAAAATACAACTAAAATGACACCAAGCGTTTCCCACGAAATGTTTTTAACATATGGGGCAATGACGCTACTATTAATCATAACAATTAAAAATAAGCTTATTTTTGAAAATGGCGCGAGTGTTTTCCCGAGCGTTTTCTCAATTTCCCCTTTTGTCCATTCATTGAAGAGCACACCCACGATCGACGGGAGAACAATCATCCATAATAAATCAAGCATTAGGGATGCCGTGTCAATTTCAATGGCTTGCCCAACAACAAGATGCACTAAGGCCGGCATCACAATTGGAGCGAGGAGCGTATCAATTAAAATAATCGATAAACCAAGCGCGAGATGCCCACGACTAATACTAATCCAAATAAAACTCGTCACCCCTGTTGGAACAGCTACAGACAACACAAAACCAATCGTCAGTAAATGATCATCAAACAGCGCCGTTGACACAAAGTACGCCCAAACTGGCATGACAATATGTAAAAAAGCAATCGTTAATAAAATAACAGCAGGATACTTCTGAAAGCTCTGCAACCCTGTAAAATTCAAACTCAAACTTCCTGCAAACGTCATAAACGCAAAAAGCACTGGCACTAAAAAAACTAGCTGACTCCCTACATCCCCAATCAGCACACCAATCACCAAACTAAGCGGCGTCAAAATCGGCATCAACTTTTGGAGCCGGACATTCAACCTGTCTAACATATAGATGCCTTCTTTCCTTGTGAAAATTAAACTGCAGTCGGGCCATTGAAAAGCGCTAAATCTACATCTAGCCTTGTCATACAGTACCCACACTAAACATTTAATGATATACCATATTTTGTTGCATTAGGATTTGATGGAAATAACAATAGCACTGGCTTTATACTTTTTGAATCATCTCTATTTGCTTATGGATTTTCGAAATAAGGCTCGCTTTTTCAAAATTTTATTTGCATTTTCCGACTGATCGTTTCCATTCCAAAAGAGTCATAGAATAACATTGCCTTTTCATTGAATTCCCATACATTTAATTCTAGTGAACTAGCCTCTCTTGCTTTTGCCCAACTAACACATGCTTCAAATAATATTTTGCCAATTCCTTTTCGTTGCTCACCGGATTTAATCCCAAAATCATTAATATAAGCATATTCTCTTTCTACTAAAGAATCGAAAGAAGGCGACTTTTCCATACTCATAACTGCAAATCCAACAATTATTAGTCCCTCTTTAGCCACTAGGATTTCACTACAATTGTCTTCTAATAATTCCTGGTAATAAGATGTTGGCATGACTTGAGCTACACTTTTAAATACGTTTGGCAAAGCCTCGACATGTTCTTCATGCCCTTCTTTAACAATTTCATTAACCGCTTCAAAATCATCTATAGTTGCAATTCCAATTGAAATGGCCAAATTTATTCCCCCTATTTTCTGCCCTTACTGTAAGTATTCGAACTCCGGAACACGATTCCCTTTAGCAGCCCTAAAATACATGCAACATACCCCAAAAATTAGGGTGAGCTGATGTCCTTATTTATGTGGGTGGGAAAATGATACTTTTTTGCACTAAAAAAGTATAGACCAAAATCGTCTATACTTTTAAGCCACCTAATCCATAAGTCAAATTACGTTCAGCGTTCTTCTTTAGATATGAACGTTTTACAGCAAGTATCTGAAGACTTACTCGCTTCTTCAGGCATAGTCCGTAAATCAAAATCGGAAGCAAACTCTGTATTCTTTTTGTTTTTTGATTGGTAATCCATATTGATCTCAATTTTTTCAGCCCCACAAACATTTCCTTCTACATGGAAAACACAATTCGATACAGTACAGTTCACCTCTACATTAGGCATAGCGCTCCTCCTCATGGATTTGATATGTCTTGAAAAATACAGAAAAGGTTTCATTCCCTCATCCATACTCCTCATAGTGTATTTTGTCCATTTCAAGGTTTTTTATTAACTAATATGATAAACGTTCTTTTTCAAACGAAGAACATTAAATTTTTCTATTACCGTTAACGTCACTTCCTGATGATACGGATCACCGTGATGTAAATAAATGAGGTTGTTGTTCATTTTGCAATACATTTACGACAATTATACGCTATTGCAATTAAATGCCTAGTTATTTAGTTTCAAAAGAGCTGTTTCATCAACTAAGGTAGATGTGTTAAATAAAAATAGCACGTCATTAATTCCATTCTTGGACATATAATCAGCAATACTGCCGTTATAATACCGCATGTCAATCACATGAATTTCTGGTACATGTCTTGTGAGAAATGGGATTACGTTATGCGCATACGAGTCTTTAATGACTAGCAGCTTATCCTGTTCAATCTGTTGTGAATTGAGCTTGGTTGTAATCGTCATCAGCGCATGGACACCACCTAGGAAATAGGAATACTGATCCTTCTTAGCAAGAAAACTTGAATCATACATACTCGTCATCGTTTGATTCGTATCCGCGATATACATCTCTGTAGGAATGAGCTTACGAGGACTATAGACTTGGATGGTATCCGGTGCTAATCCACTAAACTGACTCCTTGTATGGTAGCTCCCTAGAAACGAATTGCTCACGGTTTGAATCAAAAAGTCACTTTGGGAAAGAGGATGCCACCCTTTCTTCTCCGCATAGGCAGCATACGCCAAATAAGCTCCGTACGTCGTCCAATGATGATCCGTACGATAATAAATTGATTCAAAAGCATGGGGACTAAGGAAATCAAAGCCGTCAATAAAAGTTAATTCTTTCGCAAGTTGCTCACCAATATAGTCATTCACCTTCTTTTGTGAATAAGACGGTGCTAACCATGGTAAACGTTCGGGATAAAGACCCACCGATGTAGGCGCTAGCATAAACATCATGTTCACTTCCGGATGGTTGTTAGCAAATTCGTTTACCGAATCTGTATATTGCTCAACCTTTTTGTAATCCGGTTTGATAAAATTTTCAAATAAATAGCCATCTTGCCCTTTATAAATCCCATTATTCTCTTGCTGCAGACGAGATTGTTCAGCAGCTGATTTTATCCAAAGCCACTTATCTCGGAAAGGAAAATGGTCCGTTACGAAACTCTCCGCCTCTTCTGCATATTTATTGGACAATACGTTATCCCAAGTTAGATGGGGGACACCTTGTAAATATCTGTTTTCCAGATTGGAGAAACGTTGATGAGGCAAAATGAAAAATAACAGAGAGATTAGAAACAATGTTCCAACAAACCCAATAACCAAAAATCGCTCTGCTTTCTGCTTCATGATTTTCTACCTCCCTAGAAACGAAAATATAAGAATGGGTTAAAGGTAGCGTCTACCAAATAGGCGATGGAAAGAAAGAAGAGAAATCCATACCAAACAACATGCAAAAGCGACATTTCATTCTCTCTTGCCCATTGCTTCTGAGATAAAGAGGCGATAACCAATACTAGGAATAAAACTGCGTTCGTATAAAACAAGTAAAGCGTGTCATTATTCCAAAGCGCTTGGTGATTGAATCCCGCCATGGCACGCAAATAATCAACAATTAAGTGTGGCTGGTCAAAGGCAAATAGCACCCACCCAATCAGAATGAGGATGATGGCATAAAGATGTCTGATCCAACGTGGTGCACGAAGAAGTAATGATAACCCCCACCACTTTTCGAAAATGAGAATGACGCCAAAATACAATCCCCATAAAATAAAGTTCCAGCTTGCTCCATGCCAAAATCCTGTAAGCATCCAGACAATTAGGATATTACGTGTTTGAATGGCTAACCCTCGCCGATTGCCGCCAAGTGGAATGTAGACGTATTCTCGAAACCAACTACTGAGCGATATATGCCATCTCCTCCAGAAGTCGGTAATGCTCTGCGCAATATATGGCTTGTTGAAATTCTCGTTAAATCGAAAACCAAACATGAGGCCAAGACCAATCGCCATGTCTGAATATCCGCTAAAATCAAAATAGATTTGGAATGCAAATGCGATGATACCTAGCCATGCCGTTAATGCAGGCATAGCATCTGCATTTGATTGCGAGATGGCGTGCCAAAGCAGCCCGATATTATTGGCTAGTAATACCTTCTTCGCCAGTCCGATAATAAACCGTCGAATGCCCTCTGCAAACATCTCAATATTTTCCGATCGCTTGTGGAGCTGTTCCGCAATCGTGCTATATTTCACGATTGGACCTGCAACAAGTTGAGGGAACAAGGCGACGAACGTTCCGAAGTCAATCCAATTCCGTTGTGCTTTAGCGGTCCCTCTATACACATCTATGATATAAGACATGGATTGGAACGTGTAAAATGATATCCCAATAGGTAAAGGAAGCTCGGTCAAAGGGATATTTGTACCGAGCAACGCATTTACATTTTGAATAAGAAAATCAGCATATTTAAAATAAGATAACAGTGTCAGGTTAACAATAATAGATAAGGCGACAATCCACTTTCGTTTCATGGAACTCAAATTAGGTCTATCCAGTAGCAACCCGAAGCTGTAATCCGTAAAAGTCGATACCAACATAATAATAATGTAAACCGGTTCACCCCAGGCATAAAAGATAAGACTGGTTAAAAATAAGATTAGATTTCTAATCATCTTTGGTGAACAATAGTAAAGTGCTAATACAGCTGGCAAAAACAAAAATAGAAATAGCAGACTGCTAAATACCATTGCCGTTTATTTTTGGTCAAAGAGACTATTATAAACTTTTACAAGTGCGTCTGCTTCTTCCGAGATAACTAATAACACATAGTTGCCTTTCGTAATTAGCTTATAGTTTTTTGCATTTTCGTATTGGTCTGGAAGATATGTTTCAAATTGCTTTTTCACATTTTCCGCTCTTTGCTTTACCGCTGATTCCACGTCAGGGATATCTTCAGCATTTTTCACTTTCAAAATTGCAATTTCATTTGTCTTTACGTTCATCATCGGTATTCTAATCGAATATTCATCAAGCATTTCCGGGTCTATATTGTAAAATTCCTTCACTTGATCTGGTTGCAATTCCATTAGCATAGGTTGTTCGACTTCCTTCACCATTTGATCTGCCATTTCTTTTGCAGGTAACTTCGCCTCGATTGTAGATGACTTATCATTAGAACAGCCTGTAATCACCAATCCTAATGCCATTGTTAACATAAGATAGATTATTGTCTTTTTCATTGTTATGTACTCCCCTTTTCTACAAGTTAGACTTCAAAGTATTTAGACGTACGAATTTCATAAATGTTACATAAATTATTATTTCACAAAAACAAAAGTTTATTCATACACGAATTTTCTACCTTCTACCACTTTGCTATATTTACTAAATCCCTCTATTAACGCCTATGTTCAAGCATTAATTTTAGCGATGTATTCTCCGTAGTCTTTTGATTTAGTACATACGAGAAGCACACCGATTATTCCTAACAAAGGGTAATATATCAAAAAAGACCTATTCACCAATGTGAATAGGTCTAATTAAAAGATTTATTCTGATATAGGACGTTTTTCTTTCATTACATGTACTTGATTCAAAATCAGTGCACCGAACATTTGAATAGTCGTCTTCACAATAATTTGCCCCAAAACGGCAGCCGGTACAGCTTCCCAAGGCAGTATGTTGGCGCCAAGTGGACTCAAGCCAATTACTACGAAAATAACCGAATCCAAAAATCCTCCAACAATTCCGCTGTAGAACACACGCCAAGCCATTGGAAGTTTTAATCGAGTATAAATCTCTGTATCAGCTGTTTCAGCGACAACAAATGAAATTGCCGATGCAACAACAATCAATAGTGTATCTCCGAGTAGGAAGGAAACCACAGCGGATAAGATTAACGCTATTAAAATAAATAAATACGTCTTTGCTCTACCATATTTATTTTGCACAAGGTCCCGGAAAATGAAGGTCGCCCCAATCATAAGAGTCCCCATTGGAACGATAAACATTCCAAACTGTAATGGCGCAAATCTTGCCGTTATTACATTAGCGATGACAATAGATAATAAATAAAATAATATTCTCATGATGTTACTCCTCTAGTAAATTTAGAGACAGTTTTATAACTGCTCCCTATACGCCTCTTTTATTTCCCCACACAAGGGCATGCAGCTGCGGCAGTACTTTGACATCTCTTAATTCCTCATCCAAAATCACTTTATTAATGAGCGCTTCATATTGCTCTAATAAATGGCTGATGAGACGTGAATTATCCATCGTCGTGATATCATCATTACCGACTTGGAGATAAAAAGGAATGGTTGGATATCGAAGGTGAATTTGTTTAGCATAATCATAATCCTCTTGGTTAAAAACGACTATTTTAAGGGATATATGCTGCGCGCTGTTTCGATTTTGAAGTTTTTCTAAGATATCAGTGAGCACCGAATAGTCTGTCGTCATTCCGGAACTAGGCGGCTTTGGTGAAAGTGTCAGTTCATCAACCTCATACAGCCACTCTTGCCATCTGCTTCCCTGCGTCTCCACTCCGACCTTGATCTCATTTTCTTTTAAAATACCAATGAGCGCGTCTAAATTTCGCAGGAGCGCAGGATTGCCGCCCGAAATCGTGACAAATGAAAAACCGCTGCCACCAAGGCGTTTCAATTCAGCCCAAATCTCTTGTGCTGTCATTTGCACAATAAGATGCTTGCCACTGCCATCCCACGTAAATGAGGAATCACACCATGAACAGGCATAATCACAACCAGCAGTCCGGACAAACATTGTCTTTTGACCCACGACCATTCCCTCACCTTGAATCGTCGGCCCAAAAATCTCTATAACGGGTACCTTACTCAACTTCCATCCACTCCCGTCTCGCTTCAGCATAGCTAGTCGGAGTTTCATACAGCCTGATAAATTCGACACGCGCCCCCGTATATCGCTGTTCCTCAAGCAAGGCTTCAGCTAACTTTTCGTACATCCATACAACAATGTTCTCTGCTGTCGTATTCATCAGGGGAAGCGTTTCATTTAAATAACGATGATCCAAATAAATCTCTATTTTTTGTTTCCAAATTTCTTTTATATCGCCAAAATCAATCATCAAGCCGCGCTCATCCGTGTACCCACTTAGTCCTAATACAGCACGATACGTATGGCCGTGCAGATTTTTACATTTCCCCTCATAATTATGTAAATGATGGGCAGCATCGAAGGTAAATTCCTTGCTCACAAGCACACGCTTTGCATGATAGTTCAATTGATCCCTATGAATATCTTCATCTATTTTTTGGAGCTTATCGACAATTCTAAAATTCGTCATGCCTTAAGACTCCTTTCTAGAACTTCTATACTCTTCAAGCCCTTTGTTTCGCAGTTTACACGCCGGGCATTCACCACAACCATCTGCAATTACACCGTTATAACAAGTTAACGTTCTTTCCCGAACAAACTCAAGCGCCCCAAGCTGATCCGCTAGCTCCCATGTCTGTGCCTTGTTCAGCCACATGAGTGGAGTATCAATCACAAAGGTATCGTCCATCGATAAATTTAACGTGACGTTCAAGGATTTAATAAAAATATCTCGGCAATCTGGATATCCGCTAAAATCCGTTTCACAAACTCCGGTCACGATATGCTTAGCTCCTACTTGGCTCGCTAAAACACCTGCAAAGGAAAGAAAGAGCAGATTCCTCCCAGGCACAAAAGTTGATGGAAGCTCGCCATCTTTTCCGTCTTCAACCTTTATGTCATCTCGTGTTAATGCATTCGGAGCGAGCTGGTTTAGGAGTGACATATCAAGAATATGATGTTTGACACCTAGCTCGGCTGCTATACTCTTCGCACATTCAATTTCAAGAACATGCCTTTGCCCATAATCAAATGTCACTGCCTCAACTTCTCTAAAACGTTCCTTTGCCCAAAACAGACAAGTCGTACTGTCCTGACCTCCACTAAACACAACGATTGCTTTTTCCTGCTTCATCTGTGAAAACTCCCTTATAACGAAAAAACAGCATTCTAAGAAAAATGCTGTTCTTCTTAGTTTTTTAAAGAGGGTAGCTAAAAACCTCTTTCTAGATTGACCTCTTTAATTTATCGATTATCTATCTTTTCTGGATTCAGATCGTGGTTCATTAAACGGTAATTCGCTATTTCTTCGTATTTCGTTCCCGGCTTCCCGTAATTGCACCAAGGATCAATCGAAATACCCCCGCGTGGAGTAAATTTCCCCCAAACCTCAATATATCTTGGATCAAGTAAGTTAATTAAATCGTTCATAATAATATTCACGCAAT
Organism: Solibacillus sp. FSL H8-0538; assembly: GCF_038003525.1. NCBI lineage: Bacteria > Bacillati > Bacillota > Bacilli > Caryophanales > Caryophanaceae > Solibacillus > Solibacillus sp. FSL H8-0538. The sequence continues at coordinate 3,558,227 of NZ_JBBOPI010000001.1, forward strand.
CTTCATGGAAATCCCCATGATTTCTAAAACTGAATAAATATAATTTCAGTGATTTACTCTCAACAATTTTTTGATTTGGAATATATGAAATGTACATCGTTGCAAAATCGGGTTGATTTGTAAGTGGGCATAAACTCGTGAACTCTGGACAATTAAACTTGACAAAATAATCCCGATTCGAATGTAGATTATCCACTGACTCCAATACCTCGGGTGCATAATCATATGAATATTTAGTACCTTGATTACCTAATAGTGTTAAATCTTTTAAACCTTCTTCATGGCTACGGCCAGACATAAAAAAACCTCCTTGTAAAATGTTTCCCAACACTTTTCAAGAGAGGCTTCACCAATCATTCTATAAAAAATATACAAAAACAGAAAAAGCCACGTCCGATATGGACATGGCGAATAGTCATGTTTCCATAGTTTTTTATAGAGGGTATCAGCTATGAACCTCTCCCGTTCTAGTCCGGGCATTCTTTTCTTCCATATAATATAGAATATGAAGGAAAACGTCAAATGAATCTTTTTAAATACAACCTTCCGACAAATGCTTCTCTAGAAAAAACCGCTGTTATACCGACATTTAGATACATTATAAAAAAATATATACTCGATTAATCCAAATTGATGTTTTATATTAAAATTAACTAGCAATAGATTTAAAATGGGTATTTTTTGAGAGGTGGATTGTATGAAACGTCAACTAACAGATAAATTTTGGCGTGAAGAAAAATACCGTGTTATGTTCCATAGCCAAAAGCATTATAACCTAATTCGGCAGGCAATGCGTGAACAGCTGGCCCATGAACAAATTGAACAATTGATCCATGCTGCGCTACAACAAACGCCAACAGAAGGCAGCATGCGCAATGCCTGCCAGCACATGTGGGGCTATTTCCGTAAAGTAGCCACACCCGAAGAAAAGCAAACATACGAACAACTGCTCAACACTTGTGATATGCCAACATTTCTTTGCTTTTTACAACAATTGGCCATTCAATATAACGTTACTTATTTACGAGAAAGTACGATTTTGCAGCCGTGAGTCTACGTCGTGAGGGATCTTCCTTTGTATACCACCTTCTGTTACTAAAATCCTCTCGAATCAATCAATCTCGCCTATAATTAGGTAGAAATCTTTCCATTCAATCAAGGAGAATCAATATGAACAAAAATAAAAACAACACAGACGTCATCTTGCTCTCTGACCCAACCGAACGCTTAATACACCCATTTAATAATAAACAACTCGTCTTTACTGGGGCCCTTTCCACTATGACACGTTCAGAAGCTGCGAAAAAAGTGCGGGCCTGTGGAGGGATTATGCAGGGGGCTGTTACAAAGGAGACCGATTTTCTTATTCTAGGAAAAAAACGTCCTAGTATAAGTACGAAACAATTAAAAGCTGAACAGTTAATTAACCTTGGCCAGGATATCCAAATGGTTGCTGAGGATGATTTTATTTGGCTCATTTCTATATAAAAGGATATTTAACATCATCTTTTAAAGTGGGGCTGCCTCTTAATTTAACAGCTTTGTGGAACCCCTCTCCTCTAAAAAGGTATGCAAAACAACTCTGTTCACATACCTTTTCTCCTATTAGTTTTTGGGAAAATCAGACTTACTTATGAGCTGGTTCTTGCTTGCTATCACAAATAGCAGCTAACCGATTTACCAAGCACGCTCTTTTAAAGCCATCCAAAAACAAAAAACTCCCTAAGTTAGAAATACCTCAAGGAGCGGGTTATTTCGATATATTATTCCTGCAGCCATTGAACAAAGTTTGATAAAAAGAACTTTTAAAGTCATATTTTATAACAAACGAAGGCACCCGTTAGTTTAATTACTGACAGGATTATTTAAAGTTTTATTATCAGGAGTTACTTGATATTGCCATACTTTTCCGTCTCCCCCTAAATAAAAGTAAGAGTACATAAAGGCTTCTTCTTCAATAAAGTTAATATATAATTGATATTCAAGATTACCAGATTTAATTTCTTCAGAAGCGATACTTTTTAAACTTTGATTATATTCAAAATCGCTATATTGCGTTGAATCGTATAGCCAAGTTTCCGCATTATCAACTTCATCGGCAAGTACCTCTGTTCCAAATCTCTCTCTTACTTCACTATAAGTTAAACCAACCTCTGCATTTTCTTCTACAAACGCTTTCGTAATATCAACTTCCTTTGTTGAGTTGTCTCCATTTTCGTTTGAACAAGCAACAAGAATAAACATAAAACTTAAGCAAACTAGTATTCTTTTCATTTAATACTCCAACCTCCAAAATTAAATATAATCCTCTTCTTCTTTCACTAACCTGCTTACGTTAATTGAACAAGAAAGATGCACAGTTTGTCCCTTATACATTTCGATATTAAACAGTTTACAATTACTCTTCACCATGCTTAATTCGAACAATTAAATAAAACCCCCGTTACTTTAATTGTAGTATTTCACGAACTTTCATCTTCAATTATCATTATCCTCTAATCTATTCAGAAGTTTGTTTAATTTTATTGAAATTCTTATAAGTAATATGAAGATATGAATAAAAAATCCAACTACTATTCCAACTAATGGTGCATAAAACTCAACGAAAAATTTCTATTATAGTTGGTACTATGTATCTAAAAGCTACCATAATATTTCAATCTATTTAATTGCTTTAACCTGTACCTTTAACTTGAGGAGTGACTGCTTTTAATTTCTTTTAAATATTCTTTTGATAGCTCTGTATGGGCTGTGTTTAATATTTCAATAGAAACCTTGGTACATAATTTTTGCAATATGAAGGAGTAAAGAATGTCTTCACTTTTAAACTCAATATTTCCAAGAACACTACGCATCAAAAGTCTTAAAGTTAATGCCGTCTACCGTAATCAAATTTCACTTCCGGAAACTCTCTATCGAACATCAATATTACTCCGTCATGTTTATTCTTGGATTTTGCATATCTTATTACTGAAATGCCGACGATGATTGATTCAATAATATTAATTTGCCTAAATTCTAATTTTTTTTCTTTACTCCACTCATGAAACTGTAGCATATTTTTGCTGTTGGTCATTAAGTTAATTCCCTTCCACTAACCCAAGCAGAAAAGGCAACCTCACTTCTCTACTTAAATTCTCTAATTGATTCACTCGTTCTAAGTCATGCATAATTCGTGGTAGAAATTCAGTGTAATAATTCATTTTTCACTTCTAAGTTTCCTTGTGAGTCATCCAACTTTTTTTAGGACAAAATACCTCCCAATGCTCCATAAATAAATGAAGTCTATTAGAAAGACACAACTCGCCCAAAATGAGGCGAGTTGATGCCCTTACTTATGTAGATGGGAAAGTTATACTTTCTTATCCACTAAAAAAATTAATAAATTTTGAAACTTATTTTGTAATTTTCCGTCGGTACGTTGCTTAAATTCAAGAAGCAATGTGGAGGACAAAATGAAAAAATACGTTTATATTACAATCTTAATCCTTTTTATAGGAAGTGTATTAATTGAAAGCTTAGGTTTACTAGATAATTTGGAAAGAGTAGAAGCAAATGAAAAAGAGTTCGAACAAGTTAAACATATGGAAATCGTGAAATCGATAAATATAATTCCTCAAACAAAGGAATTTGAACAAGTTGTGATTTTTAATGATCCTCAGCCGTTTTATATTAAAGAAGATTCACTCATAAAAATCGGACAACTTGAGCCGAATGTAGAATTTACGATTGTACAAGAAAAAGAGAATTTTTATGAACTACTATTTGGACATGTAACGGTCTATGTAGAAAAAATAGGCACAGTATTTCAAAAGAAATCACTAAAATCGATGATCAATACGGAAGTTAGTGGCGCAATTAAAACGACAGCTCAAACAATGGTCTATGAAGCACCAAACAACAAAAGTCCTCAACTATTACAACTTGATGTAGGCTTTCGTTATCCGATAGTGGGTCAAGTGGATGACTGGTTTCTTATAAAAGTGGGAGAACGATCGGGCTATATACATAAACAAACGGTTCAACTAGATGAAGGAATACCCGTGCTTGTGTACCATCACATTTTACCGAAAGCATTAATGAAGAAAACGACAAGTACGATATCTGCGGAATCTTTTGAACAGCAAATGGATTATTTAGCAGCCCATCAATTTAAGACGATTGGTTCACATGAAATGTATGAATACAAAGAAGGGCGAAAAATTTTACCTATCAATACGGTGTTAATTACATTTGACGACGGATTATTATCGACAAAAGAATATGCCTATCCGCTATTAAAAAAGCATCAATTTAGAGCAATTCAACATATTATTTCGTCCAGAACGCATCGCACAGAAGGCATTCAAACGTTTGATTCAGAAGGTAAATTACAATTTTTCACGGAAGAAGAGATGGCAATCATGTCAGATGTCTTTATTTATGAGGCGCATACATTTGATTTGCACATTTTAAATGAAGAAACAAAGGTCGGTAAGCTAATGGAAGTATCTGCGGAAGAGTTAGAAGTAGACTTACGCAAAAACCTTGAAGAAATCCCAAACGCTATTTCTTTAGCTTATCCTTTTGGGCATTATAAAGAAGAGACAATTGAAGTGATGAAAGACCTTGGTTTTTTACTCGGCTTTACTACGAAAACAGGATATGCGAATATGGAAGATCCCAACTATGAAATCAAACGCTTTGGTGTGACAGAGGTCGTAATGATGGAAGAATTCATTAATTATGTACAAGGTGAGATGCTGTTTCCTGAATGAAGAAAAAAAGAAAACACCTAAATGTTATACTAATCAAATCAATATGTAAGAAGGTGTTATAGGCAAATGAAACATTTAGACACCATAATGAATGAGCATAGTCGTTACCTTGTCAGAATTTCGTATCTGTATGTGAAAAATTGGGCGACCGCAGAGGATATTGTCCAAGAAGTGTTTGTGACCTATTTTCAAAAAAGCGAGCAGTTTAGACATGAATCATCGTTAAGAACCTATTTAACAACGATGACAGCCAATCGCTCGAAAGATTATTTGCGTTCATGGAAACATAAAAAAGATGTATTATTTGAAACGATTTTCGCCAATTCAAACGGTGTAGAGCAATCTATTTTAGAGAAAGAACAGCTTGCAGAGTTAGAAAAAAAGATATTCCAACTACCCTTGAAATATCGAGAACCATTAATTCTTTATTATTATGATGAACAATCAATTGCCGATATTGCATCCTATTTACAGCTCAATGAAAACACAGTGAAAACAAGGCTGCGTCGTGCAAAACACCAGATGAAGGAATTTTTCAATGAAGAGGAAATGGAGGGATGGCAGAGTGAATAAATTTAAAAATCAATTAGATAAAATGATGGGCGATACCGATTTGCAGGAAAAACAAATAAAACAACGTGTTCATGAAAGGATGGATTCATCTATTAAAAAGCGTTCATGGAGCATACCACTAGTGACGGCTGCTATGGTTGCACTGTCCTTCTTTCTCTTTATTACAATGAATCCATTCGAACAAGTTACATCAGATGAAGGACGATATATACCTTATGATCCACTTGATGATATGGTGGCTATTTCGACACTTCATAAGAAGAAGCTACTATCTATGATTGATTACGAGCAATTAGCAACACTACCATTGCTCGATTCATTATCAAGCTTGCAGTATGTTGACCCCGAGTCGTTCACAATTAATAATGCTGATTATCACACAGTTATTGAACGACAGCCGAATTTATTTGATGAGGTTGTATATGAGCCTGGCGATGTTGTTCGTACACTGACAAATACGAGTAGTCATCTTCCTATTTTTAACGATATTTATTATGAAGTCGCCGCTGTACCAGGAGACCGAGTCATGTTACGTGACGGAAAATTAACAGTTAATGGTAAACGGCTAAATTCATCATTAATTCAGCAATATAAACAAAATGGAAATACGATTTTAGGAAGCTACGAACAAACATTAAACGCCCGGGAATATTTTCTTCTAAATCATTTTCCAGCAGAGCAAACTCTGCAGGCAGGGACGATAACACCTGTGCATAAAATTTTCGGAGAAGTCGTCGCGCTTGCTAATGAAAATTATACAGATACGATTTATTTTGAGAAAAAGGAAATTGCAAACAATGGCCTAGTTGGTGATTATGCGCCTGAAGAATATTTTGACCTGTATTTATACGATGCTATTTTTGGTGAAGGTGAAATAGCACAGAACTTAACAGTAGAAAATGCGATCTTCCCTCATTCGAATAGACAAAGTGAATTATTCTTAGAGGCTGCTTATCGAACAGTAACGTATTTATCAAATGAGGAAGTCGAAATTCGTTATCAATATGGACGCGAGGGTGTAACCGAATATACATTCTATATGTATAAAATGCCTAATTCAACAACTTGGAAATGGGGACTTAATTAGGGAGGCTGCGACCATAGCAGGAGCAATTTTTTCTGTGATGTAAGCGAAGTGATAGAATACTACTCATTCGATTCTTAATATAAAAGAGAGGTTCTTTTCCCGAAAGTAAAAACGCATTATTTGGATCGAATCTAAATAATGCGTTTTTGCGTTGTGAGCAAGATTGATTTCCATTGCGGTTAAGCTGTTCGAGTAATAGTCAAAATTCAATTCATTTCAATCCATTCATAAATTATCAAATTTTTATTGAGCGTTTTGCCCCATCTAAAGTTTGTATCTACTTAAGGGACTTTCAACAATATTATAAATTAACCGAACTCATGAAACCGGACTTACTTATGGTATGGTTCACCCTATCACAAATAGCAGCTAACCGATGTACCAAGCACGCTCTTTTAAAACCACCCAAAACAAAAAACTCCCTAACTTAGAAATGCCGGATTAACATAATTTACCGATAAATAAAAAAATCCATTTTTAAAAAAGATTAATCACTTTCTTATTTCAGTAGTGATTTCAAGAAAATCCTCATTTAGCGAATGACTTATCTTTTTTCTGTCGGATGAAGAAATTTTTTTGAGATGAACTTCTTATTTCGTCATCATTAGAGTTTCAAGTTTTTTTGTATTGGGATACATTAATATCCTATGTGTCAGGTCCAATCGTGATAAAATCAAACAAATAGAACTATGAAACCTTATACATAAAAAATGAAATGGCTAATAACAGGGATCGTAATTAAAGTCATGAGAATAAAGGGGAAAGATATGAATGCCAGAATTAATAGATTGGAAAAATAGTGCTCACGGGCATAAATTTATAGCTTCCTTTAGCGGAGGCAAGGATAGTGTCTTAGCTCTATATAAAGCTGCTAAGGTTGGAGAAGCGATTGGACTGATCGTCATGATGGAGGAAGAAGGGAAATGTTCCAGATCCCATGGGATGCCTCCTGAACTCATACGTGCCCAGGCTAAATCTATAGGTTTGCCCGTATATACTGCCGCTTCAAGCTGGACAGATTATGAAAAAGTATTTATGCGCCTTTTAGAAAAAGCTAAAAATCAAGGTGCAGAAGTGTTAGTAACCGGAGACTTAGATATGCCTGCTCATGGTTGTTGGCATGAAAAAGTTACGAAAAATGCTGGATTAAAGCTTGGGATGCCTTTATGGGAAATGAACCATCGTGAAGCCGTCGAAGAGTTCATTAATCTAGGATTTGTAACGATTATTGTAACTGTTAATTTATCATTGGGAATGCGAGAGGACGATTTAGGGCGAACATTAACCCACGAATACGTGAAGGAACTTGAAGCTCGAGGGATTGATCCGTGCGGAGAAGGTGGAGAGTTCCATACCACAGTAATAGATGGGCCCATTTTTAATCATCCGATTCCAGTTCGTACATGTGAGATTATTAAAGACGGAGAGTATGCTTTTTTACCTTTGGAGCTAGATCAGACGGAGTGTATGGATATCGAATAAAATAGAGACAGTTTTCACCCAGGCTTACATGGTCGCGCCACTGAATTTTCAGGGTATGTCTGTCTGGGGTTTTCAGCCTATTGAATAAAACTGCTTTTGAAACCTAACTTTATCCCTATTTAAATAGAATTTTTGATCAACCTTTATTTTAATTAATTGACCCCTTAAGAATCGGACTTTTTTATTTCCTCCAAAAAGTTGAACAATACAATTGGGGCTTAAGGTTCAATAATTCCTCAAAAGTAAAAGGATGTCTAGTTAAGACATCCTAAGTTTTATTCACATAATATTATATTTAAGCCTAATTGATTATAGCTACAATACTTTCGCTAAAAAGCTTTGAGTGCGCTCTTCTTTAGGATTATTAAAAATTTCAGATGGCGTTCCCTCTTCTACTAAAAAACCTTCATCCATAAATAATACACGATGACCAACCTCGCGAGCGAAGCCCATCTCATGTGTGACAATAACCATCGTCATTCCTTCATGAGCTAGATCACTCATTACCTTTAACACTTCACCCACCATTTCAGGATCAAGGGCAGAGGTGGGTTCATCAAATAACATAACTTTCGGTTTCATCGCCAAGGCACGAGCAATGGCAACCCGTTGTTGTTGACCACCTGAAAGCTGATCTGGGTAACTTTTTTCCTTTTCTTGCAGCCCTACCTTTTCAAGCAATTCACGGGCAATTTGTTCACTTTCTTGCTTGCTTTTTTTCAAAACTTTCATGGGACCAATTGTAATATTATCCAAAATCGTAAAGTGGGTAAATAAGTTGAATTGTTGGAAGCACATACCGACGTTTTGTCTTAATTGAAAAATATTGGTGCTCCGGTTTGTCAATTCCATCCCAGCAATTTCAACCTTTCCGCTAGTTACGTTCTCTAGTCCGTTAAGGCAACGTAGAAATGTGCTTTTTCCGCTACCGGAAGGTCCAATAATTACTACAACTTCTTGATCTTTAATTTCAATGCTTATTCCCTTTAAAATTTCAATATTCCCGAATGATTTGCGAAGGTTTTCAACGTTTATCAAATAGAAGAAAACCACGCATTTTGAAAAAAGATTAATCAAAATGCGTGGTTAATAAAATACCTATAAATATTATTTTGTAAAAAAGATTGATTAAACACGTGTCATTTTAATATATGTTCATATTTTTCTATTTTATTATTCAAAAAACGTTTAGCTTTCTGAAGTATTTAATTCCCTAGCCATCTGACGGGCTTTAAGTATATCTCCTTCAATTAAGATGTATTTAGCTGAAACTCCAATGATAGACCTAGTTCTGTAAATACATCATAAGCCTACCAGCGAGCAGTCAAAAAAAGAGAATTACCAAGAGCATGTCTAATAAAGGCACGCCCACTGATAATTCCCCAATCGAAACGTTTCATTTCTCACTAAAGTCTGAAACCTTTTACCTCAATGAAAAGTTTGGTCAATTTGATTATTTTCTACTTGTGTTTCCCAACCATTGGAATCAAAGAAAAGGACAAGGTGTCTGTCCCTTATAATTTAAACTTATCTACTTTATTTTTAAGAACTTCCGATATCCCTTCAACTTTATGCACATTTTCGACTATGCGGCTAATTACGGTTGATTGATCTTTTGAAGCTGAAGCAACTTCCTCCGTAACCGCCGTATTTTCTTCAATGACAGCTGAGATTGTTTCTAAAGCTTCCAAAACTTTTTGAGAATCTTTTTGAAGATCATTAAAGATACCTTCCATCTGACTCGTATCCTTTTCCGTTTGCCCTACCATGTTAACAATCACATTTAAGGCTTCGTCTCCTTGGTCAATCAATTGCTCTTGCTTTTGAACAGCCTTCAAGTTTTGTTCCATCTTAACCACTGTTTCATTCGTCTCTTTTTGGATAGATCCAATCAAATCAATTATTTTATTGGCTGCTGATTGAGATTGCTCAGCCAGTTTTCGGACTTCATCTGCCACAACGGCAAATCCTTTTCCATTTTCCCCTGCTCTTGCCGCTTCAATTGCTGCATTTAAAGCAAGTAAATTTGTTTGATTTGCTATGTCAGAAATTACATTAATAATTTCTCCTACCTCATCGGAACGCTTGGCTAAACTTTGAACCGTTTCAGTTGCAGATTCTACAGTTTTAATTAACTCATGAAGTTGAACTGTGGCCTCACGCATTGATGCCTTGCCCTTTTCTGCTGTATCCGTTGAAATTTTGGCATTTTCAACAGTTCTTTTTACTTGGGCAACTCCTTCATGTAGAAAAGTCATCATATTTGACATCATTTCTAAAATAATATTCACTTCTTCGGATTGCTTTTCTATTCCTATAGCTGTTTCTTCCATCGATTGTGTAATATTACCCGAAGCTTCTTCAGTTGTTTTCACAAATTTGCTGAGCTCTTGTGTCGTATCATTCATTGTAACTGTTGTTGAATTGATATCTGCAATAATTTCTCTTAGGTCGACAACCATTTTTTCAAATGAACGTGACAATACACTTATTTCATCCTTGCCTTCCGTTCTTACATGTAAATTTAAGTCTCCTTCAGAAATTTTCCTTGCTTGCTTCGTTAAGCTTTCTAAAGGCTTGGTTAAAATTTTTGAAAAAACAAAAATAATAATAGTACTAATAATCAGAAAGATACCTATAAGTAGCGCCATTTTCAACTTATTCTTTTTCTCTAAGTTGAAAATATCCGTTGCATTGTAATCCACGCCGATTACACTAATAACTTCCCCGGAGTTATCCTTAATTGGTATGTAGATTGAAAGTAAATCCCCATATTCATCAGAGGTTAATTCTGGTTCACTTGTTTGTCCTGTCTCAAAAACTTGCACCATCTTGTCATACTCTGCACCGTTTTCCTCAATATCACCTAAAGCAACCGCATCCTCTGCTAAAACATAAAAATATTCATATCCACTGTCTGTTTTCTCTCTACTCATTGTATAAAGAAAACTCAAACCATTTGCTACGCTTATTTCCTTAAACTTGTCTTGTAATTGTTTAAAATAATCGTTTTCTTTTCTGTCTTTTAAAATCACACTATATTTTTCTACATCCACTTGACTAAGAGTATATTCTCCTATTTTAGTCGCTTGCTTACTTATGGATTGAATGACTAGCTTAGAAGAGGACTGGATAATCAGAAAACCAATAGAACCCCCCATTAGTAAAATTAACACAGAAAACAACGCTACCATTTTTGTTTTTAAGCTATTCATATCCTTACCACTTTCTTTAAAATTTCAATTTATTTGGTTCTTCACCAAAAGTAGAGGTTGCATATTGGTATTCGTGCTAGCCGCATTCGATGCACGATTACCAAGTGAAAATATAAGTAAAACAACTCCCTCTTAGAGTCTTGAGTGCTTCCTTACCCATTCGTCAACTCCTTGTTACAGTGATGGGGCATTTGTAGTTTTAATTTAATAGCATTTCATCAATAAACGCTAAAGAATCCAGAAATACTCAATATCTTATGATCAACAGTTTTTAGCTATCTAAAAAACTCATGCATACTCGCTTTTTTCTTTCTTATCTTACAGTGAGCCTACTTTCACCGTAACCGCTATTCTCTTGCTTCTTATCTAGATACGGTTGTTTAATCATACTAATTTATACCCACGGTTGATTATAAGCGAATTGATGAAGATACTCCATATTTATACAAATATTTTTTTAAATAATTTTACAATTTCTTAATAATTACTGTTCGTTCGAAATAAAATTTAATCAAAGAAAGTCTAGAAATCTTTATTTAGTTGCATATAAAAAGGGCTTATTTTGAACATGAACTGAGCCCCGAATAGTGGACACTTTAAAAAAAGTGGACTTATTCGGGGTTTTTGTGTTTTTTTAAAGGAAAAAATCCCGTTATACTATCATTTAAGAATCAGGAACGGGGATTAATCATGAGTAAAATTATCTTTAACGAACAACAGATTCGACAACTAGAATTGAACCCAAATGTGGCATCAGTATCTGATCGTGCCATTCAATATACAGCAGATTTTAAAATCAAAGCAGTCGAAGAAAATATAGCTGGGAAAGGCCCTGCACAAATCTTTCGTGAAAACGGATTTGATTTAGATTTCATTGGGTTAACGAAAGCGCAATCTTCATTATCGCGCTGGCGTAAAACGTATAAAATTTATGGTTAACAAGGATTTTTGGAGGAACGTCGAGGAAAAGGTAGTACAGGACGTCTCTCTTCTAAACAGCCTTCAGCTGATAAAAAGCTCGAAAAAGAAGAAGCCCGTATTAAATTTTTAGAGGCTGAATTAGAGCTGTTAAAAAAGTTGGAGGAACTCAAAAGGCAGGCGAAGAAACGGTTCTAGCACCGTATGAAAAGTACCAAGTAATTAATGAGGTCATTCGAAAATACTAATTAAAAAATATGACGCGTTACCTTTGTGAATTAACGGGCGTAAGCCGAAGTGGCTATTATTCGTGGGTTAAAAATACAAAAAAGCATGCGATTCGGGATAAGCGCGATTACAAGGATGATTTACTTATACGTTGTGTTTATGATTCGTTTAAAGGGAAACTAGGTTACCGTCAGCTCTAAATGAAGTTGACAGAATTAATGGTGGTCCCAATGAATCATAAGAAAATTCGTCGTTTAATGCATAAGTACAATTTCTTTGCGAAAATCTGACGTGCCAATCTGTATAAGAAAATAGCGAAAGCAACTCAAGAGCATCTCACAGTCCCGAACTATTTATCACGTGCTTTCCGACAAGAAGAACCAGGGAAAGTATTCTTAACTGATATTACCTACCTTCAATATCGAGGTGGACAAATCGCTTTTTTATCATGTATTAAAGATGTGGCAACACGCGAAATCGTTGCGTATGAACTCTCAACAAGTATAAAAATGCGGATCGTTTACCGTACATTAGAAAAGCTCGAAGAAGTTTTAGATGGCAACATCCATCCAGAAGCAATGATTCATTCAGATCAAGGAGTCCATTATACACACCCTGAATTCCAACAACGCGTAAAGAAAATCGGCTTACTACAATCCATGTCACGCCGCGGCAATTGTATTGATAACGCCCCGATGCAATCATTCTTTGGGCATTTTAAAGATGAAGTCGATTTCAAATCGGCGAATAACTTATTCGAATTAAAGCAAATGATTGATCATTATATGGCGTATTACAATACTTCACGCAAGCAATAGCATCTAAAAAAGATGGCTCCGGCTGAATACCGGAACCATCTCATCGCAGCTTAGACTGCCAAATCGCTTTTTATTAAACTGTCCGTTAAATGGGGCGCAGTTCAATCTAATTTCACATCATCTTTTTAAACAACTATTTAATTTTGTAAAGGACTTTATTATTCATGTACAAATTCTGAAAACGGATAATAAAGTTGTTTAATTTTTGTCTTATAAAATCAATAACAGCCTAACAGAAAAATTAATAGATGATTTGAAAGTTGTTTAATTTTTATTCTTGAACCTTCTTCATTTAGAAATTAACAGATAATAAAGTTGTTTAAAATCAAACTTCCATATAGCGGAACTTTTTGCTTATCATTTCGTAGATATAGTATAAAAAATTTGGAGGTGTAAGAAATGGATTATATTCAAGTGACAGTCCTAACGTTACTATTCCTATATGCTGTTTTATTCCTTATAGGTTTTTTTATCAAGAAACAAGGAATTGATAATGTTGATAAAGGTATTACAAAAGTTCTTTATATACTATTTATAATAATACTATATTCAACTTTAATAATCCCTTTAGCAATATTAAGTGTATTAGGAGTAGTTGCCCCTTTTATTCTTTTATCTGTTATTTTAAGTTCCATTATATTATCTTTGCTAAATATAGCATCTAATTTAATTGTCTACATACTACTTGTAATATTTTCTGTTTGTTTAGCATACTTTGCTTCTAAAACATATAACTCAATATTTTTTGTGGTCAATAAATTTAATAACACACAATTCACAGAAAATCTATGTAATAAATTTAAAATTGTGTTGGATAAAATAGACTACAGAATATTAACCTATTCAATTTTGCTAATATTATATTTATTAAAAAATTGTTTGACATTCAAATATGGCACTTTAGAAAAGGTTCCAAATAACTTATTGTTTGGATTGGACTTACCTTTTGAAAATCTAGTATTAGTGTCTACTGAAGCATTACTAACCTTCGTAATTGTAGACACGATTGTAACTAATTCAAGTAAATTAAAGAAAACGCTTTTAAAATAAATGCGCTATCTAATATTAGGGGGCAGAATAAATTTCTCTCCCCTAATAAGATGTATATTGTTAATCTAAGTTTCCTAAAACATATTCTAAGTCATTTTTTATTTTCCTATATACCTTATTTCTTAATTCCCTATCATCTCCAATGTAAATGTCTAACGCTGAATTTGAATAACTGTATCCCCCTAATCCCACTCTTCCTAATTTTTTTAAAGTAAGATCTAGTTCCACTCTGGCTCTCTCAAAAAAATCATCATCGTCAAAGTCTTTCTCTTTAACCATTTTTACAATTGTACTAGCATCGCTAATACTCTCTACAGGTATCCAACTATAACTAATTCCTCCGCCACCAAATCCATCATTAGCTCTTTCTAAGCCTATAGTATATCTAACCGGACCCATAGAATATAGTGGCATATATCTTTTAATAGGCCCAAAGCAATTCTCCACCATAGTTCTATATGAAGCCTGAAAAACATCAAAAAATTGAGACAGTCTTTTTATCAATTGTTCATCGCTCCATACTTCCCATACATAATAGCTATTACCTTGAGGTTCTAAATCACTTTGTAACAACAAATATTCTTTTAAATCGATTTTTTTACCATAAAATTCAAATAACATATAAATTAACGACGACACATATTCACGAGGCAAGTACCCATAATTATTAAGGTTTTGAATATATTTAAATATATTATCTCCATAGAGTAAAACATTTATGATTTCCCCATTAGTATGTTCATATAAACTAACTTGTTTATCTCCTACTGAGAAATATCTTTTAGGTAATCGTTTCAAAATATACTCAATACAAGGTACTAGCGTATTCAAAGATTCATATTCAAAAAGATTTTGTTTTTCAACCATTTCTTTTAACTGTTTTTTTATTAAGTAATATGCCACTTCTCGAGCTGAATCTAGTCCAAAGTCCGTTTGTTTAAGATTGAAATACCAATGATTTGATGAAGAAAAAGAAATAATAGGTGCGCTTATTATATTTCCTTCATTATCCCGCATTTCCATTGTCGCAGAACCGGCTTTTTCACTTACTATTATTTTGTTTTTGTCTTTATCATTTTTTATTATTTCTATACTTAGTGTTAATCCAACCCTATCTAAAGCTCCTATAAAAGTAACTTTTTCATCATTACATATCTCTTCATCTTCACACCAAGGATAAAATTCACGTTTTATATCTTTAAAAAAGGTATTTATAATAGTCAGATAACTTTTTCGCATCTGTACAAAATATTCTTCTAGATAATCTTTACTCCAAATTTCATCTGAATTATTACTAAAGTTAAACCTTGATTCTAAACATTGACGATATAAATAAAGATCTGTCTTTTCTAACTCATCTAAGATTAAATTTTGCTGCTTATAGTTCCTTAGAAGACCCGATGTAAATTTAAATACCTCATAATAATTTTCATTCATATAATAATCCCTAATGAATTCTAAAGTTTCAATTTCAGGAAGCCTCGAAATTTTAAGAGCTACAAAATATTCTTCTATAGAAGGATGAAAGAACTCAAGTCTATTCCGTTCCTCTAAAAGAACCCCTGTTTCCAATATTTCTTTTTTTATTAAATTAAAATCATCTAATCCCTGAATCCCACTTACAACTAAATCTCTAAAATTTACGGAGTTATTTTTTTCTCTAAAATTCAAATAAGCGTATTCCATCAATATTTCTACTTTAATATCTAGTTCAAAAATCATTTCTTTTTCTGAGCCATCTTTTAATAGTCTTTCTTGCATAATATAATTCACAAAGACCTCATATAATTCAGATTTATTTTTAGGTATTATCTTATTCGTCATTTCTTTCATAATATGAGTAGTCATATAAAGGAATAGTGGGTTTTCAATTAAGTCTTTTAATTGATTTTTTAATTCTCTAATATAGCCGTAATGTACTTTTTCCTCAAATACATTTCCGATATATTCTTGAATTTGTTTTTCAGACAAAGCTTTTAACTTATACTCCGTTAATATTTTATAAAACTCATTGTGGTAGTTTTGCTGTCGACAAGTCATTATAATCTTAGTTTTTTCAAACTGAGCTATCCGTCGTATTTCTCTAATAAATAGATCCTTATTATTTGTTACCTCATCTAACCCATCTATGAGTAAAATATATTTCCCTTCTTTTAAATGCCCTATTATTTGATCTTCTGTTATATCTGGTGAAAAATAACCCAATTCACTTCTTATAGCTTCTATAACATTTTTGTATCCTCTAAACCATTCTTTACCTTTTAAATAGATTGGTATTTTACCAATAGACACCTGTGGATTTTCTATGATTTCTAACATAAGCATATGTAATAAATAAGTTTTACCACCGCCTGGATTTGACAGAATCATTATAGATTTATCGTTTTCTAAAATTTTGTTAAAACTAATTACTTCTCTACTAGCTTCTTGAGATTGCACAGATATAGAAAACCCTAAAGGAGTTATACTATTTTTTTCTATATTTCTCTGCAAAGTGTTTTCCAAGTGATTCTGTAATCTATTTTTTAAAGCAGAAATATATTCTTCATATCTGGGTTCATGTGACTTAGTGATAAGAGATATTCCTATAGAATCTAGATAATCTTCGTAAATATAAAGACTTACCGCACAAAGTCTACTAGCTTCAGGACCTTCACTTATTTGTTCTAGCATAACAGCCACCGCTTGATTGTTGTATAAGAGTGGTCCACCTGAACAACCTCTATAATCTTTAATAGAATCAGATTTAACCTTTATATCTAGGTTTGAACCATAATTGATGTTTACAGCTTTAAACTCATTTCGAATTTCCAAATCTATTGATGTACCTTTTTCTTTTGCGACAGCAGGATATCCATAAGTAACGCATTCAGTTGTAGAATAAAATCTGTAATTGATGCACTTAATAATTTCAATTCCTTCAATTTGCTCATTTAATTGCAAACAAATAATTTCGTATTCTTCCCACCCCTCTATATTCAATAGAGGTTCAGCATTGATAGTGGTTTCTAATCCCTGTTCATTAATAAAAGTTACTTCTATAACTTCAACTTCTTTTTGTAAATATGATTTTATAGCATGTAATGCTGTAAGAACCTTATCATTTGAAACTAAAAATCCGCTAGAAGTTAAATTGCCACATTTGATTCTGGGTATTGATGCTCTATATAAAAAATCCATCAACTTCACTTCCTAATCTATAGCTATATTTATAGGTGAGGAACCATTTCCTATAACTACATCTAAATTAAAACTCTTTTTCATTTCTTCTACGCAAACCCATTTAGAAGCTTTTGTTTCATAATTGAAATAAAAATCCTTCTTCATGTCCTTATGCATATAAATCAGTTTTGCTATACTCTCTAAATCTGGATGTGTGTGATTTTTACCATTTGTAGAAATTAAAAACTTATCACTTTTTAACACCCTTGATAAATCTAGTGTCATATTTTTCTTACTCCCATGATGAGGAACTTTTATTAAATCAAATTTTTCAATTCCTAAATTATATATATTCCTTTCCAAAATATCTGGATGCCCATCACCCAAAAATAAAAGGTTTCTTTTTTGATAACTAATACAAATGGCTATGGAGGAACCATTGGTTGAAGAATTATCTAAATTTACTTTCTCTTCAATTAGTTTTTCTACAGATTCAGTGATATTTTTTTCCTCTAAAGAAACCTCTGTTTTTTCAATTTGTGGTTCTTCTTGCATTAACATCATAAATTCAAAAGCATCATCAAATAAATTATCTTCTGTGATATTAAAATTCCACTTCTTATCCATAAGTTCTTTTAGCCATTTTTTCTTCAACTTCTCTAACTTTTCTTTATTAGGGGATAGAATAGTAATATTTATATCACCAATATTAATTTTCTCTAGATTATCTCGCGAAACAGCTTTACCTCCGAAACTATTATTCCATTTATATCCACCAGAAAAAATTAAGGCGCCTAGAGTAGAACCTTGTTTAACACTTATTTCAGATTTACTGATTCCCCCTATTGACTCTCTTTTCACATAGGATTCTCCTAAATCAATTGCTCTTTGCAATATTCTTTTTTCTTTCTCACTTAAAACCGCATGTTTTTTTTCAAATTGTAAATGACGGTAACAGTTATACCAAATCTCTTCTACTTCTATAAATCGAGAATTATTATTATCCTCAAGAAATGCGATAGCCCCCAAGATATGATCTTCATCAATATGAGTCACAATAAATAGATTAATTTTTTCTCCTTTTTCTTTTAATTCTAAGAGATCATTTTTCAAATAATTACGATAAGTCTCAGCATATCCGCAATCTATTAAAATATGTTTACGATTTTCTTTTCCAAAAGAAATTAAAAAGCTATCACCATTTTCAGCAGGATACATTTTTATATTAATCAAATTCTTTATTCTCCCTATCTCAATTTCATTATCAGCTTATTTTTCCATTCATATATAGTGTTACTTGTATGTTTCATCTTTTCACAATCTAAATTTTTTATAATCTCTTTATTCCAAGATCCACTATTTAATACTAGATTTAATAGTATTCTTTTCAGGAATTTTTCATGAAAGTCATATTGATAGATAATCAATGTTGATAATGACTTACCATCAGCTGTTGCTATCTCAATAATATATTGGGTTTTATTTGTTAATTGATTTTTCACCTTAACAATACACGCACACCGTCTTATATTTTCATTTATAAATGAAAATTTCCTACCTAATGGCAAGTAAACTATATTCATTTCAATTTGATATTTATGAATATCTTTAGATAACAATTGAATCATCTTTATAAATTTTTCTAACCCTTGTCCATTAATATTCTTAACAACCTGTAAGGTCTTAAATTCAATCGGTTGGATTTTCCCTCCATAAACCGATTCATCCAGCCCTACTATTTGCTGCTGTTGCTTTTGAATACCGCCACCTTGGCCTTGATTGGAGATATAAATATCGCCCTGATTTACTTCTTGCGTATCTCCAAAAATTTTATGTATATTAGCTGGATTTCCAAAATCAAATTGTGTACCTATTAATTCTTCAACAGGTTGATTAGCATTCTGTTTGGAACGTTCAGCCATATTATCATTTAGTATTTCTTCAAGTGCATTTTGCTGATATGAATTTCTATGCTTTCGCTTACCATGTGCTGCAACTCTTTTCTTGAATGCTTTATGTTTTATTTCGATATCACTAAAAGTAGTTCCTTCTAAATTCGAGCCTAGCCATTGCAAAATCAAAAACTTATCACCATTTTGTATTCCTCGAAATCTTATTTGAGTATCGTTACTACTAGGAAGCTCAACTTCTAATTTCAAGAATTCCCCGCTATTTTGCTTCACCATAATTTTTGTGTGAATACACTCAAAAGAAGCTTTTATCCCAGGGCTAAAATATAACCAAGCAAAATACCGTAAAAAATTTTCATCCTTTGCAATCTCATTAGGAATATCATCTGCAAGTTCTAAATATGCTCTAGAATTATTACAATATGAATTTTTCACCAAAAACTCTACCCCATTAGGACGCATCATAGCGTTTGTCATTTGTTTATTAACCGCAAATACCGCGCGAATAAATTCAAATTGTGGAAGGTAATATGCGTTACCTTCCACCGCAAATTCAAAAACATCTTGAAACATAAGCTCAGGTATCTTATGCAAATAATAACCAAACTCCTTACAAGCATCTAAAGAACTCGCAACTTTATATTGATTCAGCTGAGGTATATTTACGTCATAAATAATGCCTGTAGTATTAGCATCCATTAGCTGACCATCTTTATAAAATGCTCCTATTCTTAACAAAGGTAATACCGCAATCGGAAAATCTAGCATTTTAATTTGATTATTTTCTTCAAATGCAGCTCTAATTCGCCATTGTTTATTTACAACATCAACATTACCAATCCACTTCAAAACTACTTCTTTATCCTTATCAAAAGTCCATGGTCTTAATTTCATTTTGCATTTCCCCTTGCTGATAAAGTCTTATTTCATTTTCTAAGGATGTTTCCACAACATTACTTAGTTTCTCTCTTAATCCTGCTAATCGGCGAACTTTCCATGCTACTACATCGTTTTCATCTTCCCTGTAAAGCTTTCTACATGCCCATTTAATACGGCGAATTTGAAATTGCTCGCGTGTTTCTAAATATTTATCAAGATAAGCCTTTGTTTTTGAGAGCTTATCCAAGTGTTTTTCAAGCAATGATAATTGCCCAATTTCTTTTGCAACTTTACTTTTATTGACGTATACAGGCTTTTCGATAACATATAAATTTTGAATTGCTTTCTTCACTAAACGAAGAATTTCTAAGTCCCGTTTCTTCCAATCAACTCGGTTATTAGTTGTAACTTTTTCTTTCATTCTAGGATAGTTTTCTTTTAACCAATCGCGGTTATTACGGTAATGCCAAGCATATAAAGCTGGATTTATTTCTCTTAATTGTGTAACAGTAAAATCAGAAGATGTTTCTACTAAATTAATCCATTCTATTTCTTTCTGAATACGTAAATCTATCAATTGCTCGTTATGATTTGACGGTTTACCTTTTGACATGGACATATATTTTTTTACCGTTGCATAATCACATTCTAAAACTTGTGCAATGCGATAATAATTTAATCCACTTGTTGTTAATTGGTTTAACTTAGCTTGCCATACAGAACCAAAATTCTTTATTCTGCCTACTTTTAGAGCATCTGACTTGTCCACATCTGGGCCACGTCTTGAATAAACAAATCCACAGTCACAGCTAAATGTACCAACAGGCTTTCTAGTATCTGTACACGTTGTTATAGCAACTTTTGATATAACACGTTTTTTATAATGATCCGCTGCTGGATTTAAACAATAATACGGTGCTTTTCCAAACGGTTCATATTTCTTACCGACATATTTTCCTAAGTCTTCAAATGAAATATTTAAGAATTGTAGTAACAATAAATGCTGTACGGGATGAAATGCCTTCCGATGCTTTCTAACAATATTTCTTAACCACGATGTATCGGAATGTTTATCGAAGTTACAGTCCACTAATGTTAAAAATTCTTCTCCATAGAATTTTTTAAATTGCTGCGTAAAATATTGCTGATGCACTTTCCCGAAATGATTGGCGTAGCCATTTACTTGCATTAAATATTTATAAATTTGGGTGAGGTCTTTTATTCGTGAGTCTTGTGCATAATGGATTAAATTAATACTTTCATCAGAAAGCTTTTTTAACTCTTGCTCAAGCTTTGGTGAAAATACAGTAACTAAATGTGGTGCTGATAACTCTGCTTTTTCAGCTGAAATAAATTCATGTTTGTGTGGGTTGCGAAATTCAATAGTTGAATCATGAAGTAATTCTTGATGTAAGTGACAATAAAATACTTTCGGCAATTGATGACTCATGTGCCAATAAGCTTCTCCGTATTGCTCTCTATCTTGCTGTACACAGCTAGAACAAAAACGAAGATAGTGCCAATTTTTTATTGTGGAAGCAGCAATGCCAAGAAACATGTGAATAGCTCCAGGCTTGCCACCGTTAGTAATATAGTTTAAGGCTCGACTTTTCATCATATCTGATTGAAAAGCTGTGTAGTAATTATACATTGTATGATTAGTTATCAAGTCTGCTATACTTGGTGGATTAAAATGTGCGATGTTTTTATAGAAACTCTCTAAATTATTAGGGAAATCCACTACGGCTACCGAACTCATATTTCCAAACAATTCTTTCATCGTTTGCTTTGAGCTTATATTGCCAGAGTGATCATGATAGCGTGCAAATCCGCTATACAACAATTCGTCCGGATAAAGATTAGGAAAATAACTAAGCATGGTTTTTCCTCCTACATTGCAAATTCATCCAAAGGCGATTTAATATATCCTGCTTCCTTCAATAATTCATAATTTGATTGTTTATTTTTCTTTGCTTGTTCTACGATTTTTAACAATGTGCCTGTACTTTCTTTAGATACTTTTTGCTTCGGCTTGTTTAATTGTTCTGCTAAAGTAATAGCTGATTTCATTAATGTTGGTAAGTCTGCATTCTCTGTTTCATTCAATACCTTAGTAGCCGCTTTTTGTGCTATCTCGACATCTATTCCTAACGCTATTAAAGAACTCATAATGGTTTCTAAATGCGTAACTTGTTTGTCCTGACGTTTTTGAGCTTGAAGTTCCTTTTTCTTTTGAATCGTTGCCCTTAAATCGATTTTCGATTCTCGCATAACTAAATATTCTTCAATATCCATTGGCATAATATCGGCATATTTCTCTAGTTCAGATGTTCGCCCATCCTTCAGTGCTTTGAGCATTGGCTGTACTAACTTTAAATCATCTTTTGCTACTTGTTTAATTGCTGCTGACGTAATCATCTCGGCACCTGTTTCTATAGCTCTACCTTGTGCTAATGCAAACAATTTTACAGCTATATCTACAATACCTTGGCTTTCTTCGTATAAAGTTTGATTTAGCTCTTCAGTTAAGCTTGTGTGTTTTTGAATCCATTGGTATTCCCATAGACTCTCAATAAGTAAATCCCAATCATCGTCTTTCTTCATTTGCTGCCAAACCATATCTCCTTGACCACTACCTCTACGTGCCTGTCTAAAATCTTGTTGCAACACCGCTTTTGCTCTCATCGTCCCAATTAGTATTACAGGTACACCAACTTCATTAATCAACGTCACAAAGAAATTCATCATCTTCTCTGAATTATTATCTCTTGTCGCTAACAGATGCTGAATTTCATCAATAATGATAGCCCCAATACAATGTAAACGAGCAATTTTCCCCATTTGCGTAACCATGGAGCTGATTGAGTTTCTCCTACTCCCAAACTTCTCATAATAATTTGTGCCAAGTAGCGAATCCATTTTTAAAAAGAAATCTAAACATAAAGATTTTAACGATCCATCATGTGGACAATTTAATTTGAGCCACACAACTTGTATTAAATTTAGTGGATGCTCATGTAAAATCACTTGCGGATAAAGCGACAACACCCTTTCAATTGCTGTTGTTTTACCGATTCCCGAAAATCCCATTAACGTCATACTAGATGCTGTAGAACGTATATCTTGTGAGCCATTTAACGCACGATTATAATCTGGCAGTCTAGGATTTCGACTAACATAGCCATGACGTAGCAATCTAGAAAATCGTTGTTCTAAATCTAAATGCTGCATTACCGGCTGAAAGAATTTATTAATGCGAGGAATCTCATGATAGCGTATATGTGTTGGTAAATTTGCTTCCTGTACATCGTAAGGCGGATAGTAACTTAATTTTTCATATGCCTCTTCAGGTGAAAGAATCGGCGGCAATGCTTCGATTAAAGGATTGCCTTTAAAATCAATAATTTCTTGCTCGTTGTATACAACTGGCATAATCCCTCGAAAACTTGCTTGCTCATTCATCTTTATCACCCTTTCTACGTTTTAAAAAGTCTCGTACATTAGGTCTTTTAAAATCAGTTTCGGCGACTGTTTGTGGAAACGCTATAACCTCTGTATCTGCTACTTGCTTTTCAATTATTGGCTTTGATTCCGCTTTGCGCTGTCTTTCTTTTTCTTCCTTACGATTATCTCGAATCGCACTAACTTGCTCCAATTTACTTAGCGTTAGATCTTGCTGTTCCTTTTTCGCTTTCTCTGCTTTCTTAATAATTGCTTCCACATCAGCAATATAATCAACATCTTTTTGAAGCTGTTTATGATTTTGTCCCTTTTCTAGTAGGGTCTCTTGCTGTTTCCAATATGTTATTTCATCTAAACTTAAACCTTCATATCTTTTAGATACTTCTAGCATATAACAAGCTTCAAACGAACCATCTAAATCGTTTAATACATAAACATAGCTCATATTTCTAGGGTCATACGCTATTTCAATTTTCCAAGAGCCTTTCATTCGAGCATTTTCAAACCAGCTTTCTTGGATGGCTCTATCACAGCTATAAGATATGCCTTTAAATTGAATCCCTTTATAATTCACAGTAGCAGTACCTCTAGGAAGCAATTGAAGCTTCACTAAATCCTCAGCGAAGGCTCGTAACTTTCCGGTGCGATTTTTAATACCCCAATTCCACAATTCAAGAGGAATTGGCTGTACATCATCTGCTACTAAATCTCGGTCACGTACATACGTTTTTAAATAATGCTTTGTATTGTGTTGTAAAACTTGCTTAATTAAAATTTGCTTAAATTCCTTCAATGTCAATTTTGCATCTAATCTATAATCTTTTGCTCCGCGCTCTTGAAAATCTACGTCAATATAACCTGGCAGCAAAGGCTTTACTTTCTTTTGAATTAAATCAAATTGTTTCTCTACTATGCCTTTCCAATCAGCACGGTATGAAGCTGCATTCTCAACATGTAAATTAAATGCTTTTACCAGTCGTTCAACATTGTATCCTTCAAATTCACCTTTATCTGCCAACAAAATTTCTGGTAGGTGGCAACTTGGCCACTCCTCTTCATTTATTTCAATGTCATATTGCGCACAATACTTCTTTTTATCAGCAACAACATTAGTCATTGCCATCATAGCACCTGCCCATGAAGGACCTTCTAAACCTACATACATACCAACTACCATTCGGCTAAATACATCCATCACTAAATACACAACTGGGCGTCCTATGATCCAATTACGATTAATTTCCGAAACTAGGTAAACATCTGCAATTGTTGCATCAATTTGAAAGCGAGAGCCTGGACCAAATACTTCTGATTGAGATGTATTTAACACCGCACGATGATCTTTATTGAATCGTTTTTCACCTTTTCTTGCGACCAGTACTTCTGGTGCATTATATTCTTTTTGATACCAATATTTAAATTGTGTAAACGTAGGGATAGTTTCTTCATCTTTCAAAAGCACTTTTTCAATACCATTTTCATAATAAATATTCTCTATAAAAAATTCTCTAAGCATAAACTTATATGCCGTTGTTAAACTATTTTGTTTTGAAGTTAAGTAGTATTTTTCAATAGCTAACCTGAAAATTCGTTTGGTATCTTCATCAACATTTATTCCCGTTATGCCATTTAAAGACGGTCTACCACGCTTAATTTTTCCAACCTTTTTCTCTTTTCCTTTTCCACCAGAGTTTTTATAATCCGGGAACAAGGCATCTAATGTTTTACCTCTCGACCAGTATTTATATAAATATTTACGTACCGTTGGATAAGTTACTTGATGCTTGTCTTGTGTTTCTTTTATAAGCTTTGTACGAAAAGATTTTTCATAAATTGCGGGTTCTTCCTTTACGATTGCTTCAATAATTGCCCAAGCAGCATCTCGTAATTCATAATGCTTCTTTTCATATTCACTCGATACAATTACATCATAAGAAGTATCAATAACTTTTTTCCACTCACAAATAACAATCAGTTCACTTATTTCAGAGACCAATTTCTTTTCCGGAAAAGCTTTAGCATTATCAAGCTCTAAAATGTACATAATGACAGAGCCTGAATCGATCCAAAGAATTCTATATGTTTTATCCTGCTGGTAGTCTTGTAAAATTTCATTAATATAAAAATTCATTAAGCCCACCTCTTTTTAACGTCAGATGAACTCGCTACTACTACATTTGAAACATCATCATTTAAGTTTATTTTTTCATGCATATTCACTTTCAGTAATTTCTTTGCTAAAGCGTGCTTATATAGGCTAATAGCTGTTCCTATCTCAAAATTATATTTCATGTCGAATGCTTGTAGGTTTGCAAGGATAGAACCCGTAAAGCTACTCCATTCCTCAATTAGCAAAGCTACAGTCTCAGGGTCATCAATAAAATAAGCATCACGTAAAAATTTTAAATTGCTAATGAAAGTTACAGGTAACTCTTTTTCAGTCACAATTGCCCAATCGATTCCTTGCCGCTCCCAATAGTACTTCTCTATTTCGAATTTTTCGATAATTCTTCCGTCATTAAGGTCTTTTTCAAATTTCATGGTACGCGCTTTGTAGACAATCGAGGAGCCTTCTCGCATAGTTAAAAAGCAATCTGTAGTCATTACAATCGGGGTGTTGGTTTTACTATCAATCGGATGTTTAATACCTAGGTCCTCAGCTATTTTTAATGTCAGCTCTCGCTCTAAAGGGTATTGTTCACGAATATCAATTACATTTTCTGCCCAGTCACAAAAGCAATGATAATTGAACTCTAAATCCGAAAATAAATGATGCTCACGCGTTGTTTTCCATCCCATGAAGCGATGCACCCGTCCACGTGATGGAACGTCTTGAATCGTTAGCCAAGGCTTGTAAAAGGCAAGTTCACCTTGCCCTCTACCTTCCTTGATATACCGAGAGATTTTTACTTCAGTCCAACCGGTTTGACGTTTTGGCAAATACAATCATCTCCTTTTAAATTGAGATTAATTAACACTCAAATATGGTTTGATTTTTATAAAGAAGTTTTGTAAGCTACAAAGATATTCGGGATGTTTAGCTCGAGTAAACCTAAGTATTGCAGAAGTTAATAAACTTCTAGTTGCTACAAAGTTATATTCATCTAAGTTTGAATTAAACGTAGCTTTAACCGGTTTAATCGTAATCGCTTCTCCTGATTTTCTAATACTATTTAGTGCCATGTACATGTGTGCTCCTGTTGATAAAAGGCCATATAAATTTGACACTAAAGTTTCAGGTTCATCTTCTTCCGCTAAATATATTGCTAACTGGTTAATACTTTTAGGTCCACCATCTAAAGAATACCATTTGGGAATAAACCTTCTACGGTCTTGATTTTGTAACTCATCAAATTTTATTAAAACTTCTTGTAACTCTTCTAATGCCAACTCTTGTTGATGGTAGCTCAACCCTCTACTAAGGAGCGCTCTTTCTTGTTCATTCAAACTCCCTTGTTCTACAGCATTAATCTGCTGCTTATGATATCCAATTTTATATGCTTTGGCTCTATCATCTGTTTTTGTTGAATCTTGAAGTATATACTCCAATGACAAAGCTGCTTCAAGAAGACCTCGATAATTTAGCTCTGCTGGACCAGCAAGACCATTTGCTGCTGATACTCTAACACCTTCACTTAGTTCAATAATCTTTCTATATAAAGCGGTGATTACCATTGTTGAGACATCATCTAAACTTTTTGTTGCTTTAAAAACTTCTAATTGTTTAGAAGCAAATTGAATTGACTCTTTCAAAAGATCATACGGTTTCATTAGTATTCCAACTCCCTTTTCATAATAAAAACACCCGTTTGCTTATTTTGATTATAAGCGAACGGGTGTAAATAGTTCAAATATTTAAATAACTATTTTATATTTTAAACGACTTTATTATTTTTTAAACAACTTTATTATCCAAACACAAATTCCAATTGATTCAAAACTACTTTTATTCCACAGTTACAGACTTAGCCAAATTACGTGGTTTATCCACATCACAACGACGGTGAAGCGCTGCATAGTAGCTAATTAATTGTAGCGGTACTACAGATACTAATGGTGTTAATAATGGATGTACGTTCGGGATGACTAAGCGGTCGCCTTCTTCCTCCATGCCTTCCATTGCAATGATACATGCATTTGCGCCACGTGCAACTACTTCTTTTACGTTGCCGCGGATGTTTAGGGCTACGGCTTCTTGTGTTACTAGTGCGAATACTGGTGTGCCGTCTTCGATTAGAGCGATTGTGCCGTGTTTTAGTTCGCCACCAGCAAAACCTTCTGCTTGGATGTACGAAATTTCTTTTAGTTTTAGTGCGCCTTCAAGTGCTACGCAGAAATCCACGTTTCGGCCGATGAAGAAAGCGTTGCGTGCGATTTTTAGGTAGTCTTCAGCGATTTGCTCCATGACGTCTTTTGAATCGATTACTGTTTGGATCGCGTTTGCTGCGATTGCTAATTCTGTTTTAAGATCGAAGTCGATTGCTTTACCCGCTGCTTTACCTGTTACGTAAGCCGCTACTGCAAGCACTGCGATTTGTGCAACGTAAGCTTTAGTTGATGCTACTGCGATTTCTGGACCAGCGTGTAATAGTAATGTGTAGTCTGACTCACGAGAAAGCGTTGAGCCTTGTACGTTTGTTACTGTTAGCGCTTTATGACCCATTTCTTTAATTTTCACAAGTACTTGGCGGCTATCTGCAGTTTCACCTGATTGTGAAATGAAGATGAATAATGGCTTCTTAGAAAGAAGTGGCATGTTGTAGCCGAACTCACTTGAGATGTGTACCTCTACCGGAATGCCTGCCATTTTTTCGAAGTATTGTTTGCCGATTAAGCCTGCATGGTAACTTGTTCCTGCTGCGATAATATATAGACGGTCTGCTTCTGTTAATGCTTGCTCGATGTCAGCATCAATTGTTAGCTCGCCTGCTTCATTTTCATAAGCTTGAATGATTTTACGTACAACAGTTGGCTGCTCATCCATTTCTTTCAACATATAGTGAGGATATGTGCCCTTTTCGATATCGCTCATGTCTAGTTCTGCTGTATAGGGTGCGCGCTCAATAACACGGCCATCTAATGTAGTAATTTGTACACGGTCTTTGCGCACGATGACAACTTCTTTATCGTGTAATTCAATAAATTGATCCGTTACTTGTAGCATAGCCATTGCATCAGAAGCAACAACGTTAAATGTTTCACCTACACCAACTAATAATGGAGATTTATTTTTCGCCACGTAAATTGTTTCACTGTCTTCATTGTCTAGTAATGCTAGTGCATATGATCCGTGCAGTAATGATAATGTTTTACGGAATGCTTCCACAGTTGATAGACCTTCTCTAGAGAATAAGTCTACTAATTGTACGATAACTTCTGTATCTGTATCCGACTGCATCGGGATGCCTTTAAGATACGCTTTTTGTAATAAATGATAGTTTTCGATAACGCCGTTGTGTACTAATGTGAAGCGACCCGATGCACTAGTGTGCGGGTGCGCGTTTAGGCGATTTGGTACGCCGTGAGTTGCCCAGCGTGTGTGTCCGATGCCGATTGCTGCTTCTACGTCTTCGTCTACTGCTTTACGTAGGTCAGCAATACGTCCTTTTTCCTTAAAAACCGTTACGCCTTCTTCATTGTGTACTGCAATACCGGCTGAATCATAGCCGCGGTATTCTAGTTTTTCTAAGCCTTTAAGTAAAATTTCTTTAGCGTCAAATGCGCCATTATATCCAACTATTCCACACATAATTTAATTTCCTCCGATGAATGCTACGGGCCACTTACGATGCATCTTTTTTGACAATGCGAAAGTAGGCTACAGATTTGCGCCTTTTTCGCGGTGTCGTTCTGTCTAACGAGCGGATGCGAATTCGGGCTTTGTAGCTTAAGTATTTGTATTAAGTTTGATGCCTTTTCGTTCTTCTATGCAGTAAATCACTTTACTGTTTTAAAACGAAATTAACAACCGGGCATTCGCGATCGGGAGGTATCCGCCGAAATTTCGATAATCCTCCACCTCGTCAACTAAGGATAGTTACTGTCCGTCCGATTTCCTTAGCTCAGGCGCTATAATTGGTTTCCTTTTTCATTTATATTGCGCTGTTCTTTCCTCCTTATTTCAGCGCACGCTTACATCCAAATTATTGGTAATTTTTAGGGGTGTAAATGCAAACAAGTATATCATACATAATTCAATAGTATCCGTCAAATAATCCATAAAAAAAGGAAACGGCTAGCATGAAATCCATACTAACCGAGAGTAATTAAAGTCCTACTTCTTCAAGTAATTTAATGATCTCTCTATTAAATGCAGAGAGGTCTTCCGGTGTGTGGGTGTACAACTACTAACTTGTTTTATGAATGCACTAATTTTCGCTGCGAACGGGATTACTTGTCTCCTGAACGAACCGACTCATACCTCGAACGCACTAACTTGCCGCCTGAACGAACTAACTTCGCGCAAGCGCACCAACTTGCACTGCGCACGCACTAACTTACCTCCTGAACGAACTAACTCTTGCTCCAAACGCACCAACTTACACCCCAAACGCACCAACCTCCCCCCAACACACCACAAAAACATAAAAACACACCGAAAAATTACTTTTCGGTGTGTCCTCAATATAAGATTATTCAGCTAAACCCATTTCAGCACGTACTACGTCTGCGATGCGGTTTACGTATGTTTCACATGCTTCCTCAGAAGACGCTTCAACCATTACGCGAACTAGTGGCTCTGTACCTGAAGGGCGAACTAACACACGGCCATTGCCTGCCATGTCGGCTTCTACTTCACTAATAACAGTAGCAACCTTTTCGTTTTGAGTTACGGCATACTTGTCTGTCACGCGTACGTTTACTAAACGTTGCGGGAAGATCATCATGTCCGATGCAAGCTCAGATAATTTCATACCTGTCGCTTTCATAATGTTAACAAGCTGGATACCTGTTAGTAAGCCATCACCTGTTGTGTTGAAGTCTAGGAAGACGATATGGCCTGATTGCTCGCCGCCAACATTATAATCATTTTTGCGCATTTCTTCGACTACGTAACGATCGCCAACTGCTGTTTGTACGCTTGTCATGCCATTTTGTTCAAGTGCTTTGTAAAAGCCCATGTTGCTCATGACTGTAGAGACAACGGTATTTTTGTTTAAGCGGCCTTTAGCACTTAAATATTTGCCAATAATGAACATAATTTGGTCGCCGTCTACGATTGCACCATTTTCATCGACAGCGATTAAACGGTCGCCATCACCATCAAAGGCAAGTCCTACATCAGCGCCACGCTCAATTAAGAAAGCAGCTAATTTTTCAGGATGTGTGGAACCAACGCCTTCGTTAATGTTTAAACCGTCTGGTGAAGAACCCATCGTTGAAATATCCGCCTCTAAATCGGCAAATAAATGTGTAGCTAATGAAGACGTTGCTCCGTGTGCACAATCTAGTGCAACATGGATGTTTTCGAAATCTTCTTCTACTGTTTGTTTTAAGTAAGAAATATATTTTTGTCCACCCTCGAAGTAGTCTGTCACCGAACCGATGTCAGCACCTACTGGACGCGGTAATGTATCTTCGTCTGCATCAATTAGCGCTTCGATCTCTGCTTCTTGTGCATCTGTTAATTTAAAGCCATCTGGGCCGAAAAATTTAATGCCATTATCTTCAACTGGGTTGTGTGATGCTGAAATCATGACACCTGCTTCTGCATTCATCACACGTGAAAGATACGCAACTCCTGGTGTACTAATGACGCCTAAACGCATTACTTCTGCGCCAATCGATAAAAGGCCTGCAACAAGTGCGCCTTCTAACATCTCTCCAGAAATACGTGTGTCACGTCCAATTAAAACTTTCGGGCGATCCTTTGCATCCTTCGTTAATACGTATCCACCAATACGTCCAAGCTTAAATGCAAACTCTGGCGTCAACTCACTATTAGCGACTCCGCGGACGCCATCTGTTCCGAAATATTTACCCATTACTTTTTCTCTCCTTCAATGCTAGACATTCCTTGCTTTTGTTTGACACATTCGTTCAATACAAATCATAGGAACGAATTAATTTGCATATGTGACCCGCTAAGGTTTATCAGTTTTCTTCATTAACTGTCTCTTCTGCATTTACTGCTTCTGATTCTCTTGCCTCAACTTCTGTAGTTGTCTTGGTCACATCTGCTTGTACAGTAATCTTTTCTTGTGATAACTTTGCCGCACCCGCTGGCAAAGTAATACCCATCTCATATGAACCAGATTCCTTAATTTTAGATACATCTACGTCTACTACTACTTCTGTCAATGCATCAATCTTAGACTTTGGCCCATAAACAATAATCGTTGAAGGTTTTGTCGATAATTCATTAATCGTGACACCTTCTGCCAGCTCACCCGTTTGTTTAATTGTAATCGGGAGCTCTCGACCATACTCATTAATCTCTACTTTTACGTTAACTTTTTCAGGATAAATCGTGACACCTAGTTTATTTAAGTCACGGTCTAGTACCTTCACATTTGCCTCTTGCTGGAATGAGGCATTAATACCGGCATCAGCTTTTACTGTAGCTTTCACATAACTGATGCTCTCAATTACACTTTTTGCACCTGTAATTAATACTTTGCTCGGCTCTATTGTCATGCCTCTTAAAATATAGTCATCTCCGATTAGGAGGTGGTTCATTTCAGGATCGACACGGAACTCCTTTGCCACCTTCTCTTCAATCACTACATTAACCGTTTCCGGGTCAATCACGACATCGAGTTTTCCTGAAAAGTTTTCCTGCTGTATTGTAACTCTATGTTCCCCAATTAACAATGAGTTTAAATCAACAAACACTTTATAGTCTTCTAATAATTTCGTTTGAACCACGATTTGCATCGGTCCAGAAATCTTCACATCCACTGTTTCTGGGAGGCCGGTTACAAGAAGATTCTCATCATCATAATACACCTCAAGCGGTACATTCGTAATAATATCTGTTTCAGTAGACGATGGTGTATCTTTACCAGTATTATTTTCAGACTGCACATAGAAAAATAGGAGTACCGATAATACAAGTGCTGTAATGCGTAGCACCCAGTAGCTATCAAATAATTTATCCATTCTTTTTCCCCCCCCAAGTCCACTTAGAGGCTAAGTTTGAATCTTGCTCAGGGCCGAACCACATTTTCCGAAGCATTCCTTCAAATTCAGTAATCGATAGGTTGCGATGCAGATTGCCATTTGCTGTAATACTGATTGCTCCTGTTTCCTCTGAAACAACAACAGTAATTGCATCCGTTACCTCACTTAAACCCAGTGCGGCGCGGTGACGGGTCCCTAGTTCTTTTGAAATAAAAGCACTTTCTGATAACGGTAAATAACATGCAGCCGCTGTAACTTTATCCTTTTGTACAATAACTGCCCCGTCATGTAGTGGCGTGTTTGGAATAAAGATATTAATGAGCAGTTCAGATGAAATATCTGCATTCATTTTTATGCCCGTTTCAATGTACTCATTTAATCCAGTTTCGCGTTCGATGGAAATTAACGCACCAATTCGACGCTTTGCCATATAGCTGACCGATTTTTTCATCGCTTCCACAAGGCGCGTTTGCTCCTCGTCTTGCTGGCTAATCGTACGTTGGAAAAGTAACTTTCCACGCCCTAGTTGCTCAAGTGCTCGTCGAATTTCCGGTTGGAAAATGATAATAATCGCTAAAAAGCCCCAATCAATAACTTCCTGCAATAGCCAATCCAACGTATCCAAACCAAAGATATTTGTAGCGATTTTGGCTAAAACAATGACAAATAGCCCTTTTAGTAATTGAACAGCTTTCGTTCCTTTAATAAGGGTTAACACTTTATATATTACGTACCATACAAGAAATACGTCTAATAGCCTAAATACGACACTTACAGGCGCTAGGTCTGTAAATTGCTCAATCATTTGCATGTGGCATCCCCCACTTTTTATCGCTAATCCATATAAAACCTAGTATATCATATTTCTTTTGAATACAACTTTATTTTAGAAGTACGCACCTCGTACAAATTAGGACGAGATGCGGTGATTTTTGATGTGGTGAAGACATTTTTCCTCTCTTCACCGCTTAGAAAAAAGTCTACTCGTTCGAGTAGACTTTTTCATTATCCAATGGACGCAAAATCAATAAAAAAATTTCCTATCTATTCGAATAAAGCTAGAAAATTTAACGTTCCCTCTTTAATTTTGTACCATAACCACTGGAACATTTGGTCGATTTCCTCGATTTGCCCAGTCACTACTGCTGTAGATGCCATATAACTGCCGTTAATAACAGTAATATTGCCGTCTACTTCACCTTCTACAACAATATCCCCGTTTTTCACGACAATATCTCCCTTCACAACCTCACCTTTAGGGACGATAACCGTTTGCCCATCTACAATTAAATTCGGCTGCTTTGTTACGGAGAACTGATTGTCATTTGGGTAGCTACCAAGAAGTGTAGCACTCATGAATAAGAAAAACACCGCGACTGCGACAATGATTGGATGCCTACGTAACCATTTTTGGACACCGACCGTATTTTTGCGTTTTGGCAGGCGCTTCATTACATGATCCTCAAAATGCGGAGGTGCTGTAATATGTGCCGCGCTTTTCACAAATGCAATCGTGTCACTTAATTCATGCATATGCTGTTGACAGACCGTACAGCCTTGCAAATGCTTTTTCAGCAATTGCTCATGCTCACGACTAATATCGCCATCTAAATATTCGTGCATATAATCCACAAATTGTGATGAACACGTACTCATGCGAATCCTCCTCCTACAAATTGTTTAATTGTTTTCGCAGTGCTTCACGCCCACGATGAATTCGAGTTTTCACAGTACCCAATGGCATATTTAAAATTTCACTAATCTCTTGTAACGATAATTCTTCAATATACTTTAGGACGATGACAGAACGGTATTTATCCGGCAAACGGCTGATTTCGTATTGAATGCGGTCCTGGAGTTCCATTTGCTCGACCGCTTCCTCTGGCAATTGATCATCTGCTGCAATTTGAGAGTACATATCTAATCCATCCGTACCCGCGACTTGCGCATCTAAATAATAATCCGGCTTCTTCTTTCGAATTCGGTCAATACAAAGATTCGTCGCGATTCGGTATAACCACGTTGAAAATTTTCGTTTTTGATCGTATGAATGAAGATTTATATAAGCGCGCACAAATGCTTCCTGCGCGATATCTTCTGCTTCTTGCTTGTTACCGAGCATCCGATAACAAATCTGGTACAGCTTGTGCTGGTAGAGGTTCACAATATCGGTGTATGCGTTTTGGTCACCTTTGAGCACTTGCTTTATTCTTTTATTCACTAACGCATCCATTGTGTCTTTCCTCTCCACCTTTTCGGCTGTTCTATATTTACGGATTGATTCTTAAAAGGTTTCATTTATTTAAACTTATTATAACAAAATATCGCCATAATAATTGTAAGAAAATAGCACTAGTTACACAAGCGTCTCACCGAATAGCGAGCCAATGAGCGCCACTGCTACGTCTGCTGTTTTATTACGTTCGTCTAAAATCGGATTCACCTCAACAAATTCAGCAGAGGTAATCAACTTTGCTTCCTGTAGCATTTCCATAGCAAGATGACTTTCACGATACGTAATTCCGCCCGGCACAGGTGTACCAACGCCCGGTGTATACAGCGGATCAAGCGCATCAAGATCTAACGATAAATGCACTCCGTCTACTTGTTGCTGTTTTAAATAGTGAATCGCTTCCGCCATAACATGCGCCATGCCGAGGCGATCGATTTCATGCATTGTATAAATTTTTATATTTAATTGTTGAATAAGTGCGCTCTCCCCTTCATCAATCGAACGACCACCAATAATAATAATATTTTCTTTTTTTATTTTTGGTAAGTTCGTGCGAATTGATGTTAGACGCTCATGCCCAAGACCTAAACTCACCGCTAATGGCATTCCGTGAATATTGCCTGAAGGTGTTGTATCGGGAGTATTTAAATCTGCATGCGCATCGAACCAAATTACGCCTAAGTTCGAATAATGCACACTTAGCCCAGCAAGCGTACCAATGGCAATGCTATGATCGCCGCCTAATACGAGAGGTATATGTTGATGCGCTACTACTGCATCCACCTTAAGGGCAAGCTCTTTATTGATTTTAATAACTTCCTCTAAATTAAGAAGCTTCTCCTGATCCGTTAGCTCCTGCTGTGCCGTCCCACCACGAATATCGCCCTCATCAACTACGTTAAAATTGAGCGCTTGTAAACGCTCCTGCACCCCTGCATAACGAAGTGCACTAGGACCCATATCTACGCCGCGTCGCTGCTGTCCGTAATCACATGGTACACCGATAATTGAAATTGTTTTGCCTTGCATCATGTTATCCCCCTTTGTTCCATACCCTGCTATTCTAAGGTGAAGTGACTATCCTGCACAACTAAGTAAATTCCGGGCTTTTTATACATTGGCATAAAAAGCCGCGCCGAAATTAGAAAGACACAACTCGCCCAAATTAGGGCGAGTTGATGTCCTTACTTATGTGGATGGGAAGGGTATCTTTTCTTATCCACCAAAAGGTCCTCCTTTCGGCACAGCTTTTGTTATTCTGGTTTGTTTTCTACTAATGCGAATAAGTCGAATTCGTCTTCATCGTATTGAGAAGTTACACTGGCAATTTCTCCAACAGTTGAAGACTCCGTTTGCGCATGCTCAACCGGTTTATTGACAAGAAGCAAGTCATCGAACACATCATCAGCAATTTTAATTGTATCTACTGCACTTTGCTGCACTGGCTGCGTAATTGATGTCGCTGCTGCCGCGTGCTGCAATTGTTTATTTTGCATTAGTAGCTCCTCGTTTTGTTGCTGTAGCTTTTCAACTTTTTGCTGCAATAACAAGGTTTTATTTGTTAATTGTATTTTGAAGGCTTCATAATTCGTCACTAATTGTTCCGCTTCCATTGCTTGTTCGCGTTCTTTTTTCAGTTCACTCGTTAAACGAAGATTTACCTCTGTTAATGCATCAATTTCACTAGATAAATTATCTTGTAGCTTTGATATTTCAGATTTATGCGCATTTACAAGCTCTCGTTCTACACGTCCCGCAATTTTACTTTGCTCATCTTGTAAGCTCTCTACTTTACGCATTGCATAACTTTCCGAACTTTTTGATGCTTCAAGCTCCTTGCGTAGTTCGCCTACTTCCGCACTTTTTTGCCCTTGTAGCTTTTTCGCTTCGTCAACTTTTTGTTGCAAGTTTTTCTCACTTTTTTGAAGCTCAGCTAAATCTTTTTGAAGTTTTTTAATTTGTGTGTCTTTACTTTTCACTTGCTTTTCAAGTGCCGTCTTTTCTTCTTTCTCAAGCGCTACTTGATTCGTTAGCTCTGTAATGTGTGCAGAGTCCGTATTTTTACACGCTTCCTCGAACTCATTCAGTAAGGCCGCAAACTTTTCTTTATAATGCTCAGGCGTTATTTGTTCTTCCATTTCTTCCTCCGCCTTTTCTGCAAATGTTTTAAAAGCCTCCACTGCTTTTTCGTACCAATCATCACCATTTTTAGTGAGGATCTCGTAAAAAAGATCGGATGCTTTTTCTAATTGGTCTGTCTCTACGCCTTCTTTAAGAAGCGCTGGTATATACTTTTCTGCATACTTACCTTTCTTATGAAGGCGTAATATAGCAATGACTTCATCAAAAGTAAAACTGCTAAAGGCGATTATAGATGCTTCATGTATGGACTTGCTTTTTTCCAACTTTGGTAAAAAATCTTCAATATCTACCGTTAATAGCATCAGTACTTCTTTTGCCAAAGCATTATAGAAATTAAAATGATTTTTCATTTCAAAAGCCAGTTCTACATTCAACAACTCAACACTATAGGAGTCAACTAATTTCGCTTTCATTTTACGGTATAGTTTCGTATCCGCCATAACTGCTGTTTTAATCGTTGAAGTCGTCACTGAGTTGAGCATTGCCCAGTTCAAATATGCCTCTGGTACATCACCTGCTAAAATATATGGTATTGTCAGATCTTTCGAGAGTTTCATACCTTTTATTTGACTCATTCAAATGCCTCCTATTCTATTGCTTCCTACTAGAATTTATCCAAAAATCAATTAATCTCTCGCTACAATTTCACCACGGTGATTTTTCATGCCACGGATTAATGAAGCTAATTCACGTTCTAAGCGTTCAGACTTAGCACTTTCCTTCGCGTCGTATAAAACACTTGCTGGTAGTAATTCAGATTTCGTATTAACATGCTTCGCAATTAAGCGGTAAATTTCGATTTCTAAATACTGTGGCAAGTCCTGCTTTAATTTTTCAACTAAAATGTGACCCACATCTTTTGATAAAGTGTGAACACGTTGTAATAACGTAATGATTTGTAGCGCATTGTCGTCTGATACAGTGAGTAATTTTTGAGCACTACGCGCAAGGATTGGAACCGGCAGACGAGCAACTACCGTTTCAGCAAGCTGACGGTCCGAAGCATCACCTGACAGTAATACTTTCATCATCTCGTCGAACCATTTTTCTTCACCAGAACGAACTAAGCAGCCCATCGCAGTGAGGCGTAAAAACGTATCTTGTGATTTTGTATAAACGCGGACAGCATCCATCATGCGTTTATCTTTATAACCAATGTAAGACAATGCATTAATACATTCCGATTTAATTGGGTTTACATCTGTTAATTCTAACTCTTCTAAAATCGTATCCATGCTCGCTGGTTCACCTGCATACCCAAGACCACGAATGACCGCTTTCTTTCTAAACTCATCCGATGTTTGTAATGCATCTGTTAAAACGGTTACCGCGGATAGTGTCTTTAAGCCACCCAGTGTCATACAAATTTGCATGAAGCGATTTGCATCACGTTCTTCGTTAATAGACTGCGCTAAGCTTGGCACTGCATTTTCCCCGAATGAGCGGAAGCCTTTAATATAAACCGGACGTACTGCGCGATTTTCACAATCTGCATACGCGTTAAATACCGTTTTAATAGCATTTGGACCGAACTTTGCAAAATGCTGTGATAATTGAATCGATGCATCAATTAAGTCTTTACGTGTTGGATCCACTTTGTTAATCGCATCAATCATAATCGGAAGACTTGAAATATCACGGATTTTAAAGAGTGCTTCTAAGCATATTAAATACAGTTCTTTATCATGAATGTGACGTTCAATACTATGTACCATTTCACGGTCACGTAGTACACCCGCCGTTGCAATTGCAAGGCGCAAATGTGAATAGCTTGTCGAATGTTCTAATATCCCTTTCGTCATGAGACGGCCTTTTAAACTACGATACGCTAGGCGCCCTACAAGCTGCACCATTTCCTTCATCGCGGCTTCGCTCACTAAATCAAACTGACGGCATTCGCGTAAAATAATTTCGATTGCATCCTCACCGTAGCTTTCGATTGCTTGTAATGCGTTTGTTCGTGCTGCTTGGTTTGTTGCACGAGCAAATTGACGTAGAAGATCACGTACATCTGTATACCCTGCATCCGATAACGTCCCTGTAAAAGTTTCAAAGGAAATGTTTACAACGGCTTTAACTACACCGTCATAATATTCAATTTCCACAGCCTCATCTTGAATCGGGCCACCTAAATCATCTAGAATATCTAAATTTTCCTCGCTTTGTTCCTGCAACTGTTTATGCTGTTCTAATAACAACCGTTTAATATCATCCTGCTCAAATTCGTTGTAGACTACATCTCGTTCCTCTTCCATAAAGACCGCTGTTCCGGTTGGATCTAATTGATTTTTTAATGCATTCAGTTTTTCAAATGCAGACTGTTTAATCGATGACATACTAAATCAATTCTCCTTTCAATACTTTTCCGATCACATTTCCCGCTTCATGCATTTCTTTTAGGCGATGTTTTTCTTCTTGAGAATATTCATTAGCCCCAACATATACTTCTAACATCTCGCTCGGATCATCTTCTAGCCAAGCACGTAATTTCACGTCACGCTCTTCGTCACATGTTACTTTTAATACAAGTTTCGAATTTTTCTTCACCGGCTTTTTGAATTCAATTCGCGCCTCTTTCAGCTTTTTCGTACGAATTGCTTTGGCATTCGGTGCAGTAAACAGTGCTAAACGCATCGTTGTAATTTCGGCAATACCATTATCAATACCCGATACGTAGAATTGATCTTTAAACGTTTTTTCAAACGGTAATGATTGGCCCTTTTCAAGCAGTGCAATTGGGTCGCCCCCTGCAACATCGATGTAAATATTGCTTGGTACAGTTGCTGCGATAATTGTCCCCTTTGGCACTGTAACAAATTTTGATTCATCTAATTGATCCACTGTGTTGTAACGAATAGCACCTAGTTGTTGATGATAAATTGCTGCTCCACGACTCACTGAAAGCATTGGGTTAATCGATTGAATTGGCTTAATACGCTTATTAAAGATTTCATAAATGCGTGATTGAATCGTTGGGTAGTACGTCATCCCACCAACTAAAAATACGCCGTCGATTTCATCTAAAGACATCTCTCCTAAACGGGCATCTTTAAGCGCGTGTAAAATCGGTGTCTCAATGTTTTTATCTTGTGTATCAAACTGTTTGTACAGTAATGCTTTAATCGCTGCATCATATTCCGCTTTTGTAATTGTCACCATACGCACTAGTTCTGCTGGTAGGTGCGCAGCCGGTAATAATTCGCGGTATACTAATGCATCAAAGTCATCTGCATGCTCATAGTAATCTTTTTGAGATGCCAACACTTGCGAGCTAAAGCGTTTTTTCGCGCGTTCAGCAATATCTACAAAACATTCCCCTAAGTTCAGTACTGCAGATCTTCCATATTGCTCAACTAATGATTTTTGTGTCGCATTCATTTCCGTTAAATATTTTCGGAAAAGCATTTTCATAATTTCACGGTCAAAATCACGGCCACCTAACTCCATATATTGAGAAATCGAAAGCTCTTGGATATCGATTCCACCTGCAATATCTTCTTCTACTCGTAGAATCGATACGTCACATGTACCACCACCTAAGTCAAACACCATTAAATTTTTTGCACCGTTTGCTAAATTAATTCGACGTGCTGCTGGAACCATTTTTCGCTCTTCGTTTAAATAATCTAAAAGAGCAGCAGTCGGTTCCGGAATCATATGAATTTTGTCTTTATCAAACCCTGCTAAAACCCCTGCATTGCGTGTTGCTTGTTGTTGTTGAAAGTGGAAGTTCGCTGGAATCGTAATAACCGCACCGTCTACTTTTTCCCCGTTATAGTACTTCTCTACTTGCTTCTTTAATGTATCTAAGAAGAAAGAAGCGACTTTATCCGCATAATAATTTTCACCATCAATGACCCATTTCAGATCCTCACCAATATAGCGCTTTGATTCTTTCACAACGCGCTCTGTGTAAACACTATTCATGCGCTTCGCATAGCGACCAACATAGCTTGGGCCATTTTCTTCAATGTAAAGAACAGATGGCAACGACTCATCTTCAATAATGTTGTAGCCGTCCTCATCGATTTGTGTAATACGCAGTGTTGTTGCTTCGATATCGCCATGAATCGTTAAATTTGAAATACTTACTGTTGAATTTGTTGTCCCTAAGTCAATTCCGATATAACGTGCCATCTTAATATGCCCCCTTCAATTCTTGAATAAGTGGTTGAACGATTACTTTACCGTTTAGTGTCCAGCCGTATTGCACAAGTTTTACTAAAATTTCATCGCCCGCCGTTTGCACTTCCCCGATAAAACGATAGTCATGTGCTAACTCGTAACGCGTTAAGTTAAATTCATCACCGATTTGACGACCATTTGTAAAGTAATCGAGCCCAATTGCCATATTCAGCTGGTTGAAGAAGTTCATTAGCTGCCCTTGCACAATTTCACGTGTATATGTGCTTTCGCCTAAACTTTCACGATATAGCTCAGATAATAAATAATTACTACGTCCACCCGCAATCGCATCAATCAGCTTTCGGTAGCTGTTTTCTTCTATAGAAGCCGCTTTTTCACGTTCTTCCTCTACCATACGGCGCAGACGCTCAATCTCTTCCTCTGCAATGGCAAAACGAGAGTCCTCCTGTGGTGCAGTAGCTTGCGTCTGTTCAGCTAATAGTTGGGCTGCTACTTCACGTGATGCTTGAAGAGAGGCAATCGTTGCATCAATGTCCGCTAATAATGTATTCGCAGTAGCTGAGGCCTGTTGTGGTGCTACTTCAGGTTGTTCTACTTGTTGTATCGATGCCAGTGTTGATGTTTCGCGCACTTCTGCAACCGGTGCATTATTTTCAAGCTCTAAAATTAAAAAATCATCCGCTTCTTCTACAGGTGCTGCTTGAGCTAGCGCTACAGATTTAGTATCAACCTCTTCTTTTTTCACAAGCTGCTTAAAGAAAAAGCTACATTTTTTATCCGATAGTACTTTTGGATTGCGTTCAATTACTTCTTTAAATAATCGATCCATTCCTTTTACAAATGGTAAATCAAGCTGTTCCATTATACGTCCGTATGCTTTTGCTTTATTACCTTGTAGTGTATTGTACGACTGGGTTGGATCTTCACTTTCTACTTTTTTCATAACACCAAGGCGCTTTAAGCTTTTTTCATATTCCTGTTCGGCATTGCCATCAAAGTATGTAGAATAAATTTTCATCGAAACAGCACGAATGACCTTTGTAAATAGGTTGTCCTGAATAAATAACATCCGTAGTACATAATCGAAAAACTCATCTGATGAATGCGCAAATGCCTTATAGCTCACGATGTCCCCTTCACACAGTTCCACAAACGCACGACGAGAATTCGTCGATTTAAATAAGTACATTAAGAAGGCTTCTACCGCTTCATAAGAAAGCTTAAACTCATTTTCAGCATTCCATTTTTCAATTACAGGCTTTACAATATTAGCAAAGTTGTCATATGTTCCATGCTTATAAATCGCCTTTTCAAGTAAGCCTTGTACTTGCCAAGCGATGATTTCACGGCTGCGCATATCATTAAGACTGTATTGTTTCAAATAAGCAACTACCTCATCTGTCTGTTTGCCGATTGCCTTAAGAAATTCTTTTTCTGGTGTGTTAATTGATTTTAAAACTGCTTTTTGAATTTCAATTTCATGGATCATTTTATCTGCTCCTCATCTACTTTAGTTCATAATGTGTTCCATTTTTTGCGCAAATCACTTGTAAATCAGTCCACTGTAATAACTCTACAACGGAAGGGTAAATCGTTCTTCCTGAAGCGGTTGTATGGAGTGGCTGGTAGCGTTTTTCATGCTCACCATGCATTAGGAAAATTTGCTGTGGCTGTAGTTGTAATAACACATCAAATAAATCTTCTCGACTTACATGGGCAGATAAACGATAAGATGTTATTGCTGCATTGATCTGCTTCTGTTGGTTATTTAATGTGATTACTTGGCCCGTTTCATGACGTTTTTGCAATAACTGATAACCTGGGCTTTCGCTACCGACATAGCCAGTAAAAGCAATCGTATTTTGCGGCCCCTCAATTAATCGTTCAGCATAACGTGCAGAGGCACTCCCTTCGTTTAACATGCCGGAGCTAGCAATAATACAAGACGGACGGTTGTGCACATAAAAGGACATAAACTCATCAAAAGACATCTCACCCTTAAAGCCATGCATTTCCTTTCCAATAAGGACATCATCTAATAAATGCATTGGTTCCTCCGCATATTGCTCATATACGTGGCACACATCAATCACTTTGCCATCGACAATGACATTAAACGGATAAAATGCTTCATCCTTATACGCCTCTTTTAATAAAAATAGCACTTCCTGCGCACGACCTACCGCAAATACCGGAATGATAAAACAACCATTTTGCTCCGTCACCTGTTGTAAATGACTGAGTAGCTGTTTTTCTTGTGCCAGACGGTTTACGCGCGCATTTACTGGTGTATAGCCATACGTAGATTCTGTAATAACAATATCCGCGTATAAATTAACTGGTAACGTAAATTTCCCACAGCTTCGTTGGGCGTCAACTGAGAAATCACCCGTAAATAAAATGCTAATGTCTCCAAGCTGCACATGTACACTTGCCGCCCCTAAAATATGTCCAGCCTCATAGAACGTCACTTGCCAATTCGTATCTCCAGCAGGAATTTCAAACATTTTGTTATAGCTATGACGACGTGCAAAGGTAAAGACACCATCTACATGCTGTTGCTCATACTGTAAATTCGGCTGCGCATGCTTTACACTATCCGAAAGCAAAATATGCAGAAGCTTTGCTGTTTGATCCGTCATATACATAGGGGTTTTTGGCGACTGCTTATAAATATACGGCAAGGAACCTGTATGATCGACATGTGCGTGCGATACAATGACTGCATCTAAATCCTCAAATG
Source organism: Solibacillus sp. FSL H8-0538 (assembly GCF_038003525.1). Lineage (NCBI taxonomy): Bacteria > Bacillati > Bacillota > Bacilli > Caryophanales > Caryophanaceae > Solibacillus > Solibacillus sp. FSL H8-0538. Next base: position 3,602,155 of record NZ_JBBOPI010000001.1, read on the forward strand.
TCAGCCCATGTTCTGCTAGTACAGAAAAATTCGTAAGTGGTTGCTCTTCATTTAAAAACATACCGGCATCGAGTAAAACGTGGTGCCCATTAATCGAAAGTAAAATCGATGTGCCACCAATCTTTTCTCCACCACCTAAAAATGTAATGTGGCAATTTTCAAGGTTTTTAGGCTGTTTCTTTTTCTGGTGATAACGCCAATACCAACGAACGGCATCCTCTAAATCCGTATGATCATGCAAAAATTTATGCCAAAACGACTCCGACAAATCTGGCTCAGTTAAGCTATACATTTTTGAAATGAAAAAATCTTCTGGAAATTCGGCATACAAAGCGGCAATTCTTTCTCGGTTTATACCCTTTCCTGAAAAACGGCGAATCATTTCTGCAATGGCGATCCCCTTTGCCTGTAAATGTGGATGTTCTACTAATTGTTGCTCCAGTTGCAATTGAATATCTAATGACGTCTGTTGCTCTCGTCGCAGCTCAAAGAAACTTAAGTAGGGTAAATACGTGGGCGAAACAACCTCACAAATTACGTCATAATCTGAACGATCAATTAAAGGATCCACTAAATCTAATAAAATTGCATAATGCACAAGTGGTTCCGCATATTCCGTTAATCTATTTTTCGCGTATAGTAATTTGCGTAAATGAAAACGCGCTTGATTTAATTTTTTTTCGGCCATTTCTAAATTTATAAGTAAAAATAGTAATGTGACATAGTGCTCTTCATATAACTGCTGTATACGATAGGTCACTTCAATTTTCTCTAACGTTTCAAGCGCTAAATAGTAACTCTCCTCAGCCAACCCTAATTGTTGATAGCGTTGAGCAATTTGAGTAGTTACAGTAAACTCCGACATAATATCAGGCATTGACAGTAAATAATGTAACTCATGGATTTCTGTTTCTATTCCTTGCATCGTTGCTAAAAAAATTAATGCCAATTGCTCATCAGTTTTTTTATTTAATGCTGCTTTACTACATATTTGAGCATGCTCCATTGACTTTTGCTCATAGTAAAACAAAGACAAGATTTTTAGCGTATCGAAGTCCAGAAAATCGCGCTCATCATACAAAATCGCAAACGACGAAATCGCCTCCTGCATTCGCCCTTCATGCCACGAAGTAACTGCCTGCCTTTTTAGTTGTTCAATCTCCATTATTTATTCCTTTCATTAACAATGAAATTGTATTTTGTATCAACTTTAAAATACATGTGAATCATAAATCATGCTTATTAATCCTCTATTTTTTTACTAAATCATTTTCTATCCACAATCAATTTCCACCACTCCTTTAAAAATTTTCTTTTCTCTATTAAAGTATTTTTTCTCTTGTTACTTAAAGTTTATTAACCTAAACATTTAAACAGAATTTCCAATCTAGACCTAATTATAACACTATTAAGGTAATATTTTGAAAAAACGAGTTATAGTACTAAATATGTGTATTTTTAAACAAAAAGAAAGCAGTTTTGTATAAATTTATTTATTTAAAGTGAATTTTAACAAGATAAAATTAGGAAAACAGAGGAGAAGTGGGGAGTGCATTGAAAAGGTTGATTTCTACTGAAAATTCTACTAAGTAGATGCTAAATAGTGATAGGTCATTGGTGCTCTGGCACTCGCTTTCTCGCGGGCGGTGGAGAGACTCCTCGTCGCTACGCTCCTGCGGGGTTCATCTGTACCGCTCTTATTCGCAGGAGTCTCACACCGCCGCACCAATGCTTTTTGAATAAAATAAAGCAGAAGCAAAAAAATACTATGAAAAAATTCTGTTTCGGGGTTTTTTAGTGTACTCGTAGTGAGAAGAAGGACTATGAAAACGCAAAAAATCCTTTACCCAGAATTGGATAAAGGATTGGATATTTTATATTAAGAAACACTTTATACTTCGTTTAAAAAATAAAAGTGAGCCATGAAGGACTCGAACCTTCGACCCTCTGATTAAAAGTCAGATGCTCTACCAACTGAGCTAATGGCTCATAAAAAAGAAAAAAATGGCTGGGGAACCTGGATTCGAACCAGGGCATGACGGAATCAAAATCCGTTGCCTTACCGCTTGGCTATACCCCAAACATTTTATAAGATGGTGGAGGGGGACGGATTCGAACCGCCGAACCCTAAGGAGCGGATTTACAGTCCGCCGCGTTTAGCCACTTCGCTACCCCTCCGACACAATACATAACACTTAAAAATAAATGGTGGAGGATGACGGGCTCGAACCGCCGACCCCCTGCTTGTAAGGCAGGTGCTCTCCCAGCTGAGCTAATCCTCCATTATAAACAAGTGTTATATCTATTCTTTTATAAAGCCTTAATAAAAATGGTGACCCGTACGGGATTCGAACCCGTGTTACCGCCGTGAAAGGGCGGTGTCTTAACCGCTTGACCAACGGGCCATTTAAATAATCTCTTAAACAAGACAAGATTTATATTAACATCATTTTCGGACTAGCGCAAGTACTTTTAAAAACTTTTTTGAAAAAAAGTTTATTTTTTATCATCTTACTAAAATCCAAACAGATTATGTCTTTAAATGCAAAATTTTATTTACAAGTTTAAATATTAATATAATAGTTTTGCTGATAAGACAATAGATTATTATCACATAAAAAGGCAAAAAAATGGCTCCGAAGGTAGGGCTCGAACCTACGACCTACCGGTTAACAGCCGGTTGCTCTACCACTGAGCTACTTCGGAACGCTACTATATAGGTTTGTACTGTTAAGTGCTTACCTTAGTACATTAATTATTATAGCAACGATTTCAATTTATTCAAGTGCTTTTTTGAAATAATCTAAAAATTACACTTAATATTTAATTTTCATTACATAAACGAGCAATTTCATACACTAGAAACATTGGTATATATACGTTTCTATTGTGTTACTTCGCTTATTCTTTTATAAATGACGTTTTTTGTAGTAGTCCACCTGCTAGTGACAAGTTAGGATTTACTTCTGACTAGCAACATTTTCTTCTATATTCGCTTGGGCTGTTTTGAACACAGAATTCACTTGACCAATATATGTGAGCGAAGCACCTTTTTCGTTAATTTGTAAATCAGTCACACCTTAAATTAACAGTGTAGGTACGTTAACACTCGCCATTCTAGTTGGCGGATATATACTTTAGTCTAGACATAATATAGGGCTGTACAGATGGTCTAAATAAGCTTGCACGTACGTTTGATACATTCACTACCATTTGACCTGATTTTAATGCTACGCGTATCATTGTTTGATTGCTGAAGCAGATTTAGGTTTAGCTAAGATATTATCTGTTTGATCAGTTATTCATCTGCGCTACGTCATACCCTCGCTAACGAAATAAAGCATGCCACATCCTCATTTTGGGTACCAACATGCCAAGTAGTGATCCTTTGCTATGTCCGATTAATTAATTTGTTCCAAAGCATTCGTCTTGCTGCATCGCGACAATATTGGTTTTTACCTTGTCCACATTACTGATCACTCATCATGTCCTCTACCTTCATGATGAGTGTGTTATTGTCGCCAACTCCACGTTTTTCAAAGCGGATAGAAGCACTCCCTTCCCTTACAAGCCCTTTAGCCAGCATTTTAAGGCTATTACTTTGTCCTGTGCCTATGATTAAGCCCATAACCAACAAAAAGAAGTGCTAGTGCTGTTATCGTCGCTTCTTTTGCTAGTACAATTACTACCTTTAAGTCTCCATCCGTTACTGGAGTTGTGATCAGCTCATATATTACCGCTTGCTCGGTGTATTTAGTAAAGGTGAATGGTAATATTTACTCATTTTATTTGAATGCATCGATTACGTATTCGCCCTGTAAACTTAAAAATAGTACTACTAAAATTAAACGAAATTATCATTTTATCACCGACATATGGAACTGATTCAAACAGATTATCATAAACTCTCCTTCACGGGAACTGGAAACAAGCTTCCTCCAGCGCAATACGAATTCCTAGTGGCCACTGTGGAACTTCACTATCTCTCTGCCTTGTTTGAGTAAAACTTTCGCTCATAGCCGTCTTTATGTCGTGCATTATTATTGTGTTTTCTCTTACTGCTTAGTTACTGATACATGCGCTCAGTACTCACAATATTAATAGGAAGTAGATGCCTTTTTTCATGATAATGCTCCTTAATCAATTTTATAAAAGGAGCATTACAAATAAAAAAATAAATCTGCCTATTGCGGAAATTTAAGTTGATCAGTGAGATAATATATTCACTATTGTAAGGTTAGTAAAAATGTTCGGATGTTGAATACGGGTGGATGATTCATGGAGGGGTTAAATGGGATGATATATTAATTTCCGAAAACAAAAAAAAGCCACTACTGACTAAATCAGCAGCGACTCTTTGAGCCTAGCGACGTCCTACTCTCACAGGGGGAAGCCCCCAACTACCATCGGCGCTAAAGAGCTTAACTTCCGTGTTCGGTATGGGAACGGGTGTGACCTCTTTGCCATCATCACTAGACTTGCACATAGATGTGCTTATGTAGAAAGATTGTTCTTTCAAAACTGGATAAACGGTTCATTGAAAGTTGAAATATTCGGTAATAATGTGGTTAAGTCCTCGATCGATTAGTATTCGTCAGCTCCATGTGTCGCCACACTTCCACCTCGAACCTATCTACCTCATCGTCTTTGAGGGATCTTACTTACTTGCGTAATGGGAAATCTCATCTTGAGGGGGGCTTCATGCTTAGATGCTTTCAGCACTTATCCCGTCCATACATAGCTACCCAGCGATGCCTTTGGCAAGACAACTGGTACACCAGCGGTATGTCCATCCCGGTCCTCTCGTACTAAGGACAGCTCCTCTCAAATTTCCTACGCCCACGACGGATAGGGACCGAACTGTCTCACGACGTTCTGAACCCAGCTCGCGTACCGCTTTAATGGGCGAACAGCCCAACCCTTGGGACCGACTACAGCCCCAGGATGCGATGAGCCGACATCGAGGTGCCAAACCTCCCCGTCGATGTGGACTCTTGGGGGAGATAAGCCTGTTATCCCCGGGGTAGCTTTTATCCGTTGAGCGATGGCCCTTCCATGCGGAACCACCGGATCACTAAGCCCGTCTTTCGACCCTGCTCGACTTGTAGGTCTCGCAGTCAAGCTCCCTTATGCCTTTACACTCTACGAATGATTTCCAACCATTCTGAGGGAACCTTTGGGCGCCTCCGTTACTCTTTAGGAGGCGACCGCCCCAGTCAAACTGTCCGCCTGACACTGTCTCCTACCCCGCTAAGGGGCATGGGTTAGAAGTTCAATACAACCAGGGTAGTATCCCACCGACGCCTCCTCCGAAGCTGGCGCTCCGGGATCTCTGGCTCCTACCTATCCTGTACAAGTTGTACCAAAATTCAATATCAGGCTACAGTAAAGCTCCACGGGGTCTTTCCGTCCTGTCGCGGGTAACCTGCATCTTCACAGGTACTATAATTTCACCGAGTCTCTCGTTGAGACAGTGCCCAGATCGTTACGCCTTTCGTGCGGGTCGGAACTTACCCGACAAGGAATTTCGCTACCTTAGGACCGTTATAGTTACGGCCGCCGTTTACTGGGGCTTCAATTCGCAGCTTCGCTTGCGCTAACCACTCCTCTTAACCTTCCAGCACCGGGCAGGCGTCAGCCCCTATACGTCACCTTACGGTTTTGCAGAGACCTGTGTTTTTGCTAAACAGTCGCCTGGGCCTATTCACTGCGGCTCTCATGCGCTTTAACACGCTCAAGAGCACCCCTTCTCCCGAAGTTACGGGGTCATTTTGCCGAGTTCCTTAACGAGAGTTCTCTCGCACACCTTAGGATTCTCTCCTCGACTACCTGTGTCGGTTTGCGGTACGGGCACCTCTCACCTCGATAGAGGCTTTTCTTGGCAGTGTGAAATCAGGAACTTCGTCCATACGGACTCGCCATCACAGCTCAATGTTAAAGTATGCGGATTTGCCTACATACACACCTTACTGCTTGGACGCGCACAACCAACGGCGCGCTTACCCTATCCTACTGCGTCCCCCCATTTCTCAAACGGTGAGGAGGTGGTACAGGAATATCAACCTGTTGTCCATCGCCTACGCCTATCGGCCTCGGCTTAGGTCCCGACTAACCCTGAGCGGACGAGCCTTCCTCAGGAAACCTTAGTCATACGGTGGACGGGATTCTCACCCGTCTTTCGCTACTCATACCGGCATTCTCACTTCTAAGCGCTCCACCAGTCCTTCCGGTCTGACTTCAGCGCACTTAGAACGCTCTCCTACCACGCATACTCAAAGTATGCATCCACAGCTTCGGTGAATCGTTTAGCCCCGATACATTTTCGGCGCAGCGTCACTCGACCAGTGAGCTATTACGCACTCTTTAAATGATGGCTGCTTCTAAGCCAACATCCTGGTTGTCTAAGCAACGCCACATCCTTTTCCACTTAACGATTACTTTGGGACCTTAGCTGGTGGTCTGGGCTGTTTCCCTTTTGACTACGGATCTTATCACTCGCAGTCTGACTCCCGTGTATAAATATCTGGCATTCGGAGTTTGTCTGAATTCGGTAAAGCGAGATGCCCCCCTAGTCCAAACAGTGCTCTACCTCCAGTATTCTCAATCACGAGGCTAGCCCTAAAGCTATTTCGGAGAGAACCAGCTATCTCCAGGTTCGATTGGAATTTCTCCGCTACCCACACCTCATCCCCGCACTTTTCAACGTGCGTGGGTTCGGGCCTCCAGTAAGTGTTACCTCACCTTCACCCTGGACATGGGTAGATCACCTGGTTTCGGGTCTACGACCACGTACTAATTCGCCCTATTCAGACTCGCTTTCGCTGCGGCTCCGTCTTATCAACTTAACCTCGCACGTAATCGTAACTCGCCGGTTCATTCTACAAAAGGCACGCTATCACCCATTAACGGGCTCTAACTACTTGTAGGCACACGGTTTCAGGATCTATTTCACTCCCCTTCCGGGGTGCTTTTCACCTTTCCCTCACGGTACTGGTTCACTATCGGTCACTAGGTAGTATTTAGCCTTGGGAGATGGTCCTCCCGGATTCCGACGGAATTTCACGTGTTCCGCCGTACTCAGGATACATTCAAGAGGGAATGAACTTTTGACTACAGGGCTATTACCTGCTATGGCAGACCTTTCCAAGTCGCTTCGTCTAGCTCATTCTTTTGTAACTCCGTATAGAATGTCCTACAACCCCAAAGAGCAAGCTCTTTGGTTTGGGCTATTCCCGTTTCGCTCGCCGCTACTCAGGGAATCGAATTTTCTTTCTCTTCCTGCAGGTACTTAGATGTTTCAGTTCCCTGCGTCTGTCCTCATCGCGCTATGTATTCACGCGTAGATACTATGCTATTAAACATAGTGGGTTCCCCCATTCGGAAATCCCCGGATCAAAGCTCACTTACAGCTCCCCGAGGCATATCGGTGTTAGTGCCGTCCTTCATCGACTCCTAGTGCCAAGGCATCCACCGTGCGCCCTTAATAACTTAACCATAAAGATTAGTTACTGCTTACCCGAAGGTAAGACTTAAGAACTTACAGTTTATTACTTGATTTATTTCATTGCTTTCAATGTCGTTTTATCCAGTTTTCAAAGAACAAGTTTTGAAGTATATCATTCATTTAAGAATGAACCTTCAAAACTGAACAGCAAAACGTTAATTGTGATTTCATCCAAGATGAAATCTTCCGTAATTATCCTTAGAAAGGAGGTGATCCAGCCGCACCTTCCGATACGGCTACCTTGTTACGACTTCACCCCAATCATCTATCCCACCTTCGGCGGCTGGCTCCATAAAGGTTACCTCACCGACTTCGGGTGTTACAAACTCTCGTGGTGTGACGGGCGGTGTGTACAAGGCCCGGGAACGTATTCACCGCGGCATGCTGATCCGCGATTACTAGCGATTCCGGCTTCATGTAGGCGAGTTGCAGCCTACAATCCGAACTGAGAACGGTTTTATCGGATTAGCTCCCCCTCGCGGGTTGGCAACCGTTTGTACCGTCCATTGTAGCACGTGTGTAGCCCAGGTCATAAGGGGCATGATGATTTGACGTCATCCCCACCTTCCTCCGGTTTGTCACCGGCAGTCTCCTTAGAGTGCCCAACTAAATGATGGCAACTAAGAATAAGGGTTGCGCTCGTTGCGGGACTTAACCCAACATCTCACGACACGAGCTGACGACAACCATGCACCACCTGTCACCATTGTCCCCGAAGGGAAAACTATGTCTCCATAATGGTCAATGGGATGTCAAGACCTGGTAAGGTTCTTCGCGTTGCTTCGAATTAAACCACATGCTCCACCGCTTGTGCGGGCCCCCGTCAATTCCTTTGAGTTTCAGTCTTGCGACCGTACTCCCCAGGCGGAGTGCTTAATGCGTTAGCTGCAGCACTGAGGGGCGGAAACCCCCCAACACTTAGCACTCATCGTTTACGGCGTGGACTACCAGGGTATCTAATCCTGTTTGCTCCCCACGCTTTCGCGCCTCAGTGTCAGTTACAGACCAGATAGTCGCCTTCGCCACTGGTGTTCCTCCAAATCTCTACGCATTTCACCGCTACACTTGGAATTCCACTATCCTCTTCTGCACTCAAGTTCCCCAGTTTCCAATGACCCTCCACGGTTGAGCCGTGGGCTTTCACATCAGACTTAAGGAACCACCTGCGCGCGCTTTACGCCCAATAATTCCGGACAACGCTTGCCACCTACGTATTACCGCGGCTGCTGGCACGTAGTTAGCCGTGGCTTTCTAATAAGGTACCGTCAAGGTAACGCCAGTTACTACGCTACTTGTTCTTCCCTTACAACAGAGTTTTACGAACCGAAATCCTTCTTCACTCACGCGGCATTGCTCCATCAGGCTTTCGCCCATTGTGGAAGATTCCCTACTGCTGCCTCCCGTAGGAGTCTGGGCCGTGTCTCAGTCCCAGTGTGGCCGATCACCCTCTCAGGTCGGCTACGCATCGTTGCCTTGGTGAGCCGTTACCTCACCAACTAGCTAATGCGCCGCGGGCCCATCCTATAGTGATAGCCGAAACCATCTTTTAACATCTCCTCATGAAAGGAAATGTATTATTCGGTATTAGCCCAGGTTTCCCTGAGTTATCCCAATCTATAGGGTAGGTTACCCACGTGTTACTCACCCGTCCGCCGCTAAATCAGAAGAAGCAAGCTTCTTCATCATTCGCTCGACTTGCATGTATTAGGCATGCCGCCAGCGTTCGTCCTGAGCCAGGATCAAACTCTCCATAAAAGTTAGTTTGAAAGCTCATTTGCTTTGCTAGCGTATCAACTAAAAGTTGATATCTATGTTTTTGTTCCGATCTCCACTAACAGGTGTCAGTGCGTCGAAACGTTGTTTTAATTAACGTTTTGCTTGTTCAGTTTTCAAGGTTCATTTTATTACATTGTCGCGTCATCTCTTGGCGACTTAACTATAATAACATCGCTTAGTTATATCCGTCAATACTATTTCATAACTTTTTTAAAGATAATCATTTTTCTATGTTTAATCTTTACGGAAAAGGGGGATAATAATTTGTTTAAAGTGTTAGTATCATTGGCTTTGTCACTATTTCTTGTATTATTCTATTTTGATTCAAAAAATGTCGATTTACCTGTTTTTCAGATGACAAACTCACCGAATGTCATTTCAAAGGGTCATTATGGGCATACTTTAATTCTAGAAGTGAGCTATACACATGCCGGATTTGAAGATTGGTTAAAAACGCTTTCACCTCCATACCCTTTACTTTTATTAGATGCTGATTGGATAGCGCGCTCCGATTCAACTGCGAAACTTATAAAGGAAAAGCAATTTCCGACAGGTTTATATGGCAGTGTCGGTGCAGATTATGTTGAATCTGATTTACTGTCTAAACAACTAGCCATTTATGAAAATGCATTCGAGCGGCTACCACTTTGGTTTACGACCGCTGATTATGTATTTGACGATGCGTTACGTGAAACTTTGTTTGCGAAAGAGATCAATGCGTTGTCACCTTCTGCTACCTTTTCTTTTTCAAAACAGAACACACCATTAGCTGACGGAGAATTAATCGCCATTCCTCTGCATCGTAACCAACATATACAATTTGATTTGCTTACTCAGTTTAAAAATTCGAATCCATTTATCTCTATAGAAGAGAATTTATTTGGCTATACGATTTCAACGAAGCGTTTTCCATAAAAAAGAGCTGTCCATTACGGACAGCTCTTCGTTATTATGCATTTGCTTGCTTTTGCTTCTCCGCTTCTTTACGCGCTTTGCGACGCACTTCAAGTTTTTTACGGTCTTGTTCTGATTTTGCATTGAATTTTGGGAGCATTAATACTTGGAAGGCATTCACTGCAACAATCGGGAATAGTAATAGCGCTACATACGTATCAATATTCCCTTGACGTCCCATTAATGCAATAATCCATTCAAGTGATGTCACAACAATCATAAAGAATATTGTCGGTACTAATACATGTGGCTTTTGCGTCATTTTAATTTTTTTAATCCCAGTCGCAATAGCTGCACCAATTAAGAATAGAAGTAACCCAATATAAAATAACCAATCCCCTGCTGACTCAGCGCCTGGTGCAAAACGGAACACCACTAAGTCGATCAGTACGATGAGAATTAATAACATTTGAACCCAGTTCCAAAGTGTCAGCGTGCGAAAAATATTCATACCTACTTGATGTAATGTTAAATAGGCAAAAAAGCCTGCTTGTGCGATTACGCTCATTGTAAACCCTAAAAGAATCATCCAAGCAAATGCAGCAAGGAACTCGCCAAACTCACCAGCTACTAAATATGGTTGGAAGAAATCCCAACGAACGATGATACCTACCACACCTGTGACACCACCACCGATTATCATTGCCACAAAGAAAAATTTAACCCAGTTTCTTATCGTCACGACATAACGTCCCCCATTTTCTAAATATCCTCCTCTATTTTATCAATGGTCACATAAAAAAGCTAATGATGATGTAATCGTATACATATTATCCGGAGAATTGTGAACAATAATCGAAAGAGCCTTGAAACGAAAGGACGGATTAAATATGTTTCGACGATATTTTGTACTGCTATTGATTCCTCTATTCCTCATTGGTTGCAGTGATTCCAAAGATAATACCTCATATGATGAAATGAAAAAAATGATGGTCGATGCCATTCAAACAGAGGACGGTAAGAAAGCCATTCGCCAACTGTTTGAAGAACAGAGCTTTCGCGAGTTGCTCGTTCTAGAAACGGACGAGGTTAAAAAGGCAACTCAAGAAACATTACTATCTAAAGACGCAGAGGATTTTTGGAAAAAAACATTTGAGGATCCAAAGTTTAAGGAAACAATAGCCAAGAGCATGAAGAAGCAGCAACAGGAATTAATGAAGGATTTGATTAAGGACCCGTCCTACCAAGAGGAATTAATTACGTTTTTTGGACAGCCTGACATGCAAAAACAACTCGAGACCATTTTAAAGGGCACGACACTTCGCAAGGAAATGGAGAAAGTCGTTATGGAAACGATTGAAAATCCTCTTTTGCAAACGAAATGGCAGGAGCTAATTAAGAAAAGCGGTGAAGCGACTTCCGCTAATAAATCGGGTTCCGGCTCTGAAGATAGTACCAGTACAGAAAAGTCCAGTGGTGAGCAATAAAAAAGACGATTGTACGGGGCGGCTGCCGCGCACAATCGTCTATACATATTAGTTCGTTAGTTTGCCAATGACTTTCTCAGCCATCTCTAAATAAAGTTTACCTGTTGGGTGATCCGTCGCGTATACAGACGGTGCGAAATCTGCATCCGTCCAGTCTGGTTGCCCAAGAGGAATTTGGCCAAGAAGCTCTGTACGTAATTCCTCCACGAGCTTTGGACCGCCTCCTTGACCGAACACATACTCTCGCTCACCTGTTCTTGATTCGTACCATGCCATGTTCTCTACAACACCTAGAATTTCATGGTTTGTTTGTAGTGCCATCGCACCTGCACGAGCCGCAACGAACGCCGCTGTTGGATGTGGTGTTGTCACAACAATTTCCTTTGAAGACGGTAGCATTTGGTGAATGTCCAACGCTACGTCCCCTGTGCCTGGTGGTAAGTCTAATAGAAGGTAATCTAGTTCGCCCCACTCGACATCACGGAAAAATTGGTCTAACACTTTCCCAAGCATTGGGCCTCGCCAAACGATTGGCGCATTATTTTCAACGAAGAAGCCCATTGAAATGACTTTCACTCCCAGTCGCTCTACTGGATAAATACGATCTTCCTTCACAACAGGCATATCTTGTACACCCATCATGTCTGGTACACTGAAACCGTAAATATCGGCATCGATTAATCCAACTTTTTTGCCAAGGCGGGCAAGCGCTACCGCCATATTAACAGAAACCGTTGATTTACCAACGCCGCCCTTACCTGATGCGATCGAAATAAACTGCACGCTTGAAAGCGGAGATAAAATGTCCTGTGCTTCTGATTCCGTTGCTTGACCGCGGAATGCTTCTAGTGCCTCCTGCGAAAGTTCTTCGAAACGAATCCCTACTGAATCCGCACCATTTTCTTTTAACACTTCTACAATTTTCATTTGTAGGGTCATTTGTTCTGGTGTATTCGTTTTTGCAATCGCCACTTTAATGCTAATGTGTTTCTTTTCTTCTTTAATTGATACGTTTGTTAGACCGTTCGTTTCAGCTAAGGTTTTATGTAAAAATGGGTCTTGTAATTGTCCTAAAATTTCGCGTACTTGTTGTTCGTTTATCACCTGAAACACTCCCCTATATTAATGTTAATGCTAGTATAGCATACTGGTTTGGCCTACGTAGTAGTTGTTGTCTTATTCAAATTGTAGATCGAAATAGTTCTCGATGCCGCGCGTAATCGCATACGCCATCTTCTCTTGATAGCTTGGCGTTATGAGTAGCTCTCGTTCCTCGTCATTACTAATAAAACCTGTTTCAACAAGAATCGCCGGTGCTTCTACTTTCTTTAATAAATAAATCTGTTTAATCGATAACGCTTCACGGTCCGTGTTTTGCATTTCTTCACGAATGGAAAGTTGTACCGCCTTTGCAAGTGCCTCGCTATCGGCATGACCCTCTTTATGATAAAACACTTGAGCCCCTCGCCACTTGCTGTTTGGAATGGCATTCGCATGGATCGTTATAAAAAGGTCTGGCTCATGTGAAGCAACCAATGATTCACGCAAGAAAATATCCTGTTTTTTTCGTTCGCGATTAGTCGGAAACTGCTCATTCGGTGCATGCTCTGATAGCACATCGCCATCTTTTGAACGTGTAAGAACAACTTCCGCACCGAGGCGCGTTAATTGCCGCGCAACTCTATGGGTAATCGCTAATGTAATTTCCTTTTCAATGACATCCCCTTTAGAGGCACCACCATCCATTCCGCCGTGACCTGCATCGAGCACAATTTTGACGCCACCTAAAGGCTCTGGTAAGAAGAATCGCTTGTCCGATGCACTTGTTTCATATACTACGACCATCATCGAACAAAACATAATCATCAATAGCGCGAGCCAACGTTTCATTTAGTCCACCGTCCTTTTGGATACTATACGCGAAAGGACGAGGGAGTATTCACTTAGCTCTCCGTATTCAACTGATTTTGAAGTGTCGCATAAAAACCGTTATGGACCATTAGCGTTTCGTGATTGCCCTGCTCTAAAATAGAGCCGTCTTTTATGACAAGAATTTGGTCGGCATTTTCAATCGTTTTTAATCGGTGTGCAATGACAAAGCTTGTGCGCCCATCCATTAAATTAGTTAAGCCTTTTTGAATATGCACCTCCGTCATTGTATCAACGCTCGAAGTTGCCTCATCTAGAATCAAAATATCGGGATCTTCTAAAATCGCACGCGCTATGGCAATCAACTGCCGCTGCCCTTGACTTAAGTTCATGCCGCCAGACGTGAGAAGCGTTTCATACTGCTCCGGCAAATATTTAATAAACGAGTGCGCATAAGCAATTTTCGCTGCCTCTACTACTTCTTCTTCTGTCGCATCAAGCTTCCCGAAACGGATATTTTCGCGTACGGTTCCTGAGAAAAGATACGTATCCTGTAGGACGACACCGACATGATTACGCACATTCTCCATTTTGTATGAGGTAATCGGCTCACCATCTAGTAGAAGTTGGCCACCCGTTGCATCATAAAAACGCGTCAGCAGCTGAATAATCGTTGTCTTCCCCGAACCAGTGGGCCCACAAGCGCAACGGTTTCACCAGGTTTCGCATGAAATGTAAGATCAAATAATACCGGCTTGCCTGGTTCATAGTGGAACTGTACATGCTCAAAGCGCACATCTCCGCTTAGCTTCTGTTTCTCAATTGCGCCTGGAATATTCGCAACTTCTACATTTTCATCTAAAATTTCAAAAACACGCTCCGCTCCAGCAATCGCAGACTGGAATGTATTCAATAAGTTTGATAGCTGGTTAATTGGACGGAAAAATTGGCGTGTGTACGTCACGAACGATGTAATTACCCCAATTGTGATGAATCCATTTACCGCCATTATTGCACCGGTCCCAATTACAAGCCCGAGTCCTAAGTTATTCATAAAGTTATTCATCGGTCCCATGAAGCCAGAAATAATATCTGCGCGCATAGCAGACGTACGTAATTTTTCATTGGCTTCTTTGAATTGCTCGACTGCCGCGGTTTCTTTGCCGAATAGCGTCGTAATATCCCCGTTTGAAATCGTTTCTTCAATAAAACCGTTTAGTACTCCTAAATGTTTTTGGCGCTGTACATAGTTCACACTGCTACGCTTAATAATTTGCTTCGTCGCCCAGACAATTAGCGGAATGACTGTAAGCGTCACAAGCGCGAGCACCCAGTTTAAGTAGAGTAGTGCAATGGCTGTCCCGACAATCTTCAGGACAGACGATACAATTTGAATGACACTTTGTGATAATGCTGCGTTTAAATTATCAACATCATTCGTCATACGACTCATTAAATCCCCTTGCTGCCTTTTATCAAAAAATGACAACGCCAGTGACTGAATTTTTTTGAATAGCTCTTGACGTAGCATCCGAATCGTTTTTTGCGACACGCGAATCATGACAAATGTTTGTAGCCACGTTAAAATGGATGACCCGATAAAGATAGCCGCAAGAACACCCAGCATGCGTACTGTACCCGGTACATCTTTCGGTATAATATACTCATCAATAATTTTCCCGATTAAGAGTGGTCCAAGTAAACTCAAAATTGAAGATAAAACAACAAACGAAATCGCACTAACAATTTCAAGACGCTGCCTTTTTAAATAACTCCAAATGCGAAGTAACGTTTCTTTTTGATGTTTCGGTTTCACAACAGGTCCGTTAAAACGACCACCCGGATGCTTCATTGGTGGCGGGGCTTGTTTATTCATGGAGCGTTCCCCCTTTTTCTATCTGCGTCGCAACGATTTGTTGATAAATTTTACTCGTCTGAAGAAGTTCTTCATGCGTTCCCTGTTCCGCTATATGTCCGTCGTCTAATACGAGAATTTTGTCTGCATGTCGAATCGAAGAGATTTTCGATGATACGATAAATTTTGTACTATCTGCAAAATTTTTAGCGATCGCTTGCTGAATCACCTTTTCCGAAATGCTATCTACAGCTGATGTTGTATCATCTAGTACAAGAATAGCCGGTTTACGAATAAATGCACGAGCCATTGCAAGACGTTATTTTTGCCCACCTGATAAGTTCGTTGCCCCTTGTGTCAGCTGATGCTTTTCTCTATTTGGTAGCTTATCCACAAATTCAGACGCGCAAGACTGGTGTAGCGCTTCAATTAGTTGACTAGTAGTAGCTTGATCATTCCCGTATTTCACATTTTCTTCAATCGTTTTCGAGAACAATGTTGCCTTTTGCGGCGCAAAGCCAATTGACTCGCGCAATGTTTGAAGATCATATTGCGTAATCGGCTGCCCGTCAATACGAACCATGCCACTATCGACATCAAATAAGCGTGGTAGTAATTTCACGAGCGTCGACTTTCCGCTTCCCGTCATCCCAATAACGCCAATCGTATCTCCGGCATTTGCTGTAAATGAAATATTTTTAAGCACTGGTTCGTTCGCCTTTATATAAGAAAAGCTCACTTGATCGAACTCGACTGCCCCTTGAATTGGTAATGCTAGTGGCTGTTGTGGATTCATAATATCTGTCTCTTCCTCTAATACTTCGACAATCCGGTCTGCACTCGGCAGGGCACGCGCAATTTGTACAAGTACCATCGATGAACTCATAAGCCCGTTCATAATAATCATTAAATAGTTAATAAAAGCTAGAATAACGCCTACTTGCAATGTACCAGTTTCGACTTTAACCGCACCTGTCCAGAGCGCAGCAATCATTCCCATATTTACAACGAACATTGTCAGCGGCATTAATAGTCCGATGATTTGGTCCGCATGAATATTACGTTTCATTAATTCATGGTTTACTTCAGCAAATTGTTCGATTTGATGAGCCTTTCGATTGTACGCTTTAATGACGCGAATCCCCGCTAAGCTTTCCTGCATGCGCGTGTTTACCTGGTCGATAGCTTTTTGTACCTTGTGAAAAAGCTTACCTGACAACCGTGTAAAGAAATACATACACAATGCCAAAATCGGCACAACAAATAACAGGACAGAAAATAGTTCGCGCGCGGTAAAAAACACGATAATGACCGCACCAATAAACATCAACGGGCCACGCACAAAAATTTTTAGTAGCATACTAAGTGCGCGCTGCACCATTTCTACATCACTGGTAATGTTCGTAATTAATTTTCCAAGTGTGAAATGGTCTTTATTACGATTTGAAAAATACGTAATTGTTTCATATAAATCTTGGCGAATATCTGTCGCAAAATTGACCGCAGCGCGCGAGCTATAAATCGAACAGCCTACGCCACCAACAAGCCCTATAATCGCACTAACTATCATTAGCCCAAACATCTTAATAATGTAGGGCGTATCATTTTCGGCAATCCCGTCATCAATAATATGTTGCATGATCGTGGGTTGGAGTAAATCCATACTTACTTCAATGACCATCATGAGCGGCGCAATAATCGCAAACGCCATATATGGTTTTAAATATTTTGAAAGTTTTAAAGCTGAATGCATCCGAACACATCTCTTTCATTATGTAGTAGAATACACTACTCTTCCTCTACTCGTTCTTGCTGTTCTTCGACAACTTCCTCTAAACAAAACGCTACTTTAAATTCATCCATTACCGTTTCAATGGCCTTTAATTCACCAGCGATGACTGGTTGAATGGATTTCAGCTCAGTAGATTCGAGCTGACGCTTTAATGTATCCCTTTTCGTGATTAGTTGTTGATAAAATTCTAATACGCGCCCGCGTCTGAATGTTTGCGCACCGCCTCGACCTCTTCGTCCGTCGCGACGACCTTCTTCTCCTGAATGCGGTCCGCGATGAGGTCTTTCACCAAACTCTTTTTTCACAAAATCACCTTCCTTATGAGCATAATTGTATACATTTGTATACATTCAATCAATTCAATTAACAAAAAGTGGTAGATTTTACACGTTACGCAGCAATTTTAACCGTGAGAAAGAAACATCTCGCCCCAATACGAAGCGAGATGACGTCCTTTATTATGGAGGTAAGCAAGTTATCCTTTCTTAACCACAAAAAAAACCTCCCAAGCAAATGCTTGAGAGGTTTCCAATTCGCAAAAATTAACGTTTTGAGAACTGAGGTGCACGACGAGCGCCGCGTAGACCTGGTTTTTTACGTTCTTTCATGCGTGAATCACGTGTTAATAATCCAGCAGCTTTAAGAGCTGAACGGAAATCTGGATCTACTTGTAATAAAGCACGTGCGATACCGTGACGGATAGCACCAGCTTGACCTGTGAATCCACCACCGTTAACGTTAACGTGGATATCATAGCTTCCTTTAGTTTCAGTAGCTACTAAAGGTTGGTTGATGATTAAATGTAAAGTTTCGTATGGTAGGTAATCCCCGATTTCACGGTTGTTGATTACAATGTTACCTTCGCCTGGTACTAAACGTACGCGAGCAGTAGAGCTTTTACGGCGACCTGTGCCGATGTATTGAACTTGTGCCAAGGGTATGTCCTCCTATTATTTTAGTTTATTAACCACGTAGCTCGTAAGCTTCTGGTTTTTGTGCTGCGTGTGGGTGCTCTGTGCCAGTATAAACGTTTAATTTAGTAAACATTTTACGACCTAAAGAGTTTTTAGGAAGCATCCCTTTGATTGCTAACTCAAGCATTTGAGTTGGGTATTTCGCTTTCATTTCGCCAGCTGTACGTTGTTTTAAACCACCAGCGAATTGAGTATGACGGTAGTAAATTTTACCTTCTAATTTGTTACCAGTTAAATGAATTTTCTCCGCGTTGATGATGATAACGTGATCACCTGTGTCAACGTTTGGTGTGAAAGTTGGTTTATGTTTACCGCGTAAGATAGAAGCTACTTCAGAAGCTAAACGTCCAAGAGTTTGGCCTTCTGCGTCGATTACTAACCACTTACGGTCTACTTCGTGGCCTTTAGCCATGAAAGTTGTGCGCATGTTTGTATCCTCCTAATCGATATTAATTACCGTTATTTTTCATTATTCTTCACTTATAAGTTTCGGGGCTTATTATGTGGTGGTAATGAAAATACCATACATCATCATATAATGTATCCTATCTAAAGTCAAGGGATTTAATTGAACACCTGGAGATGTTGTTAAACCCATATAAATCACGCTTTAGCCTATTTTCGTCTTAACTTTAAACGTAATTGCTTTAAAAAAAATTGTGATTACTATGTCAAAATTGGCTGCTAATATTTAGTAGCGGCCTTCTTCATAAAACACTTTTTCTAAGTACAAGCCATGTGCTGGCGCGGTTTTCCCAGCATTGTTGCGATTTTTAGATGCAATCACCTGTGGAATACTTTTCGCTTCACACTTGCCCATGCCAACTTCCCAAAGTGTCCCTGCAATGATACGCACCATATTGTATAAGAAACCATTGCCTTCAATCGTCATATGCAGCTCTTCACCATGCCACTCAAACTGTAGCGCATACACTGTACGGACTTTATCAATCACACTTGTATTGGCCGCACAGAAGCTAGAAAAATCATGCTCGCCTAAAATTGCACCGGCTGCCTCACGCATTGCTTCAATATTCGGTTTCACCCCGTTTGTCTCCACTGTATAGTGACGACGGAACGGACTTTGGACCGGCGCGCAGTCCCAAATATAACGGTAGCGCTTACCGCTCACATGATAGCGCGCATGAAAGTCCGGTGGTACTTCTTCAATCGTGTGCACGCGAATATCACGTGGCAGTTGCACATTGAGCGCTTTCATATATTTTTCAAGTGGAATCGCTAACGGCGTATCAAAATGAATCGTTTGCCCGGTCGCATGTACACGTGCATCTGTACGACCACTTGCTGTAATCTTTACAAGTGCCCCCTTATGCATGACCTCGAGCACCTTTTCAATTTCAAGCTGTACGGTACGTTCCCCTGGCTGTACTTGATAGCCAGAAAAGGCTGTACCATCATAGCTAATCTTTGCCTTTAAACGTCTCATAACAATCTCCTTAGTTAACTACGATAGAAGAACAGTAATGCGCCCATTGCTGCAAGACCTACTAAACTAATCGTATCTTTCACGTCCCATTTCAGCTGACGATAACGCGTACGCCCTTCGCCGCCTCGATAGCCGCGCACTTCCATCGCCGTCGCTAAATCTTCAGCGCGTTTAAACGCACTAACGAATAGCGGCACGAGCAATGGTACGACGGCTTTAAGACGATCCTTAATTGGACCTGCACTCAAATCCGAGCCACGAGCCATTTGAGCTTTCATAATTTTATCTGTCTCATCCATTAAGGTTGGAATGAAGCGCAGTGAGATGGACATCATCAGCGCCAGCTCATGTACAGGTAGTTTAATCTTCTTGAATGGATTTAGTAATGTTTCAATACCATCAGTAATCGAAATCGGTGACGTCGTTAATGTCAAAATTGATGTAATGAACACGAGTACTAAGAAACGAATTGAAATGAATATCCCCTGCTTCAAACCTTCTTCGTAAATTTTTAAGAAGCCCAGATCTAAAATGACCGCACCTTCACGTGTAAACAACACATGTAATAGGAATGTAAACACCATGAGGATAATGACCGGCTTTAGTCCATTTATTAAAAAGTATAGACGAATGTGCGACAGTAAAATCACAAAGAGTGTAAATGCTAGTAGTAGACTATACGTTACTACGTTATTAGCAAGAAACACAACAATAATAAACGCAAAAACGAATACGAGCTTCGAGCGCGGGTCTAACTGATGTACGAATGAGTTCCCCGGTATGTACCGACCAAAAATCATTTTCTCCATCATTGTACGTCACGCCCCTTTCGGATCATGCGTCCAATTTCTTCGGCAAGCTCTTCCTCTGTTAAACAAATTTTCGGAAGTTGTGTATTCATGAGCTTCTCTATTTTACGCTGGAAACGAACGATACGCGGTGGCTCTAAGCGGAATTTTGCAAGTGACTCTGTGTCTGCAAAAATTTCATGCGACCCACCTGTTAGCACACATTTACCTTCGTACATAATCGCAATATGGTCTGCATAACGTGCCGCATCTTCCATACTATGTGTAACAAGGATTGTTGTTAGTCCTTGCTCCTTATGCAATTTATAAAACATATCCATAATTTCTTGTTGCCCGCGTGGATCAAGTCCGGCTGTTGGCTCATCTAATACGATTACTTCAGGCTCCATTGCAAGTACCCCCGCAATTGCTACGCGGCGCATTTGCCCTCCTGATAAATCAAATGGTGATTTCTCTAGTACCGAATCCGGTAAGCCAACGAGTCCAATAAGCTCACGCGCACGGCGCTCAGCTTCTTCAGCTGTCACTCCAAAATTCATTGGGCCAAACATAATATCCTTTAATACGGTTTCTTCAAATAGCTGATGCTCAGGAAATTGGAATACAATGCCAACCTTTTGACGAACTGGCTTTAACTCCTTTGCCTTCTTGCCAGCCTCAATGACACGGTCACCAATATGCACCGTTCCTGATGAAGGTTTCAGTAGCCCGTTAAAATGCTGAAGGATGGTTGATTTACCTGAGCCCGTATGACCGATAATTGCTTGGTATGCTTGATGCGGGATAGCCAGTTCTACATCATGCAGCGCATATTTTTCAAACGGTGTGCCTTTTGAATAGGCATAGCTTACTTGTTGAAGTTTGATGTCCATAGATCATTCACCAGCTCTTCTTCTGTCATATGTTGTCCTACTAGTTGTACGCCTTGCATCTGCAAAAGCTTGGTCATTTTCATTGCAAAGGGTAAGTCTAAGCCAAAATCGACTAGTTTGTCTCCTAGTGCAAAAATTTCTGACGGTGTACCTTCTGAAAACTTCTTACCGTCATTCATGAAGAGAATGCGATCGGCTAAAATCGCCTCTTCTAAATCATGTGTAATCGATAACACCGTCAACCCGATTTTCTCACGCAGTGCTTGTACAATTTGCAGTACTTCGTCACGCCCTTGTGGATCCAGCATGGATGTCGCTTCATCTAAAATGAGTAGCTGAGGATGCATCGCTAGTGCACCAGCAATGGCCACACGCTGTTTTTGTCCACCTGATAAATGGTGCGGCTCATGGTTGAGGAATTTCTCCATCTTTACTTGTGCAAGGGACTCATGCACACGTTCAACCATTTCCTTATACGGCACGCCGTTATTTTCTAAAGAGAAAGCAACATCATCTTGCACTGTTGCTCCTACGAATTGGTTATCTGGATTTTGGAATACCATGCCGATTTGCGAACGAGTTTTCCAAAGGTTTTCTTCTGTAAGTACACTTTTTAATACGCGCACTTCCCCGTCTTCTGGGAATAATAAGCCGCTCATTAATTTGGCCATAGTCGATTTACCAGAACCATTATGTCCAACGATGGCAATCCATTCTCCTTTTTTTACGGAGAAGGAGACATTTTGCACGGCTTTACGTGCTTCCGGTTTATCCGGCGTATAGGAAAAAGTTACGTTGTTAAATGATAAGATTTCTGTCACGCTGCTCTGCTCCTCTCTTTCTCAGCTCTACTAATAAAATTACACTGTTTTACATATGGACGCTACCCTTTCCTAGGAAACATTGAAAGAGTACATATATAAAAATAAAGCACGTTTGCACACGCGCTTTATTTTTATATATGTATAGGAAAAATTTTGAAAATTTTATAAATAAAAAAGCGCGCACCTCATTCAGAGAAATGCGCTTGTCGTTACATTTACAAGAGATTCAGGTGCTCAAGCCCGAATATCTGTTGAATGAGGTGCGGAGAGCTAAACGAGACGCCACACAGATGTGCCCGCTCATCATAACGCTCAGCTTAATTATTGTCGTATAAATCGTATAAAAACTAAATCTGTCTTACAAAAGCAGATTTATATATAAAAGGGCACCCGGATTCAACCGGTGAACCGGGCACCCTTTTCACCAAACATTAAGATTAAACTAATTCAATCACAACGATAGGCGCGCCGTCTCCACGACGAGGACCTACTTTAAGGATACGAGTGTAACCACCTTGACGCTCTGTATAACGTGGTGCAACATCATCGAATAATTTTTGTAATGCGAATGAAGTAGCTTCGTTACCTTCTGCGTCAGTAGTAGTTACTAACTCACGACGGATGAATGCAGCCGCTTGACGACGAGCATGTAAATCTCCGCGTTTACCTAAAGTAATCATTTTTTCAACAGCTTTACGTACTTCTTTAGCGCGAGCTTCAGTAGTTTCAATGCGCTCGTTGATGATTAAATCAGTAGCTAAGTCACGTAATAACGCTTTACGTTGAGAACTTGTACGACCAAGTTTTCTGTAACCCATGGACGTTTCCCTCCTTTATTCATATCTGATCTAGCTTATTTTAAAGTTCGCTTAGTCTTCTTTACGTAATCCTAAACCAAGCTCTTCTAACTTCGCTTTAACTTCTTCTAAAGACTTACGACCTAAGTTGCGTACTTTCATCATGTCGTCTTCTGACTTGTTAGCTAACTCCAGTACCGTATTGATACCAGCGCGCTTTAAGCAGTTATAAGAACGAACAGAAAGATCAAGCTCTTCGATAGTCATCTCTAATACTTTTTCTTTTTGATCTTCTTCTTTTTCGACCATGATTTCAGCAGTTTGTGCTTCGTTCGTCATGCCTACAAAGATGTTTAAATGCTCGGTTAAAATTTTCGCTCCAAGCGAAATCGCCTCTTTCGGACCGATGCTGCCATCTGTCCATACATCAAGTGATAACTTATCGTAGTCAGAATTTTGTCCAACACGAGTGTTTTCAACTTGGAAATTGACGCGTGAAACTGGAGTGTAAATAGAGTCGATCGGGATCACGCCAATAGGAAGATCCTCACGTTTGTTTTGATCAGCAGGAGTATAACCACGGCCGCGTTGTGCGTACATACGCATACGTAAATGACCGTTTTTAGCGATTGTTGCAATATATAGATCTGGATTTAAAATTTCAACGTCACTGTCATGTGTTATGTCAGCAGCTGTAACCGTTCCGTCACCCTTCACATCAATCTCAATGACTTTTTCTTCGTCAGAGTAGATTTTTAAAGCTAGCTTTTTAACGTTTAAGATAATTGATGCAACATCTTCTACAACGCCTTCTACAGTAGAGAATTCGTGTAATACGCCGTCAATTTGAATTGACGTAATAGCAGCTCCTGGTAATGAAGACAGAAGGATACGACGTAAAGAATTACCCAAAGTATTTCCATATCCGCGCTCTAGCGGTTCTACAACAAACTTGCCATATTTGGCAGCTTCGCTGATCTCCACTGTTTCAATCTTTGGTTTTTCAATTTCGATCATTCAATTTACCCTCCTTCAAAACATCAAATGTATAGGTTCATACCATCATAGTTGTCGATCTTTGATTGACCGTTAAAATGCACAAGACTTTTGCACAAAAGAAATGATGTACTTAAGAGTTATACCCTTAAGCTGCACCCATTACACGCGACGACGTTTTGGTGGACGGCAACCGTTATGAGGAACTGGAGTAACGTCTTTAATAGCAGTTACTTCTAAACCAGCAGCTTGAAGTGCACGAATTGCAGCTTCACGACCAGAACCAGGACCTTTAACAGTTACTTCCAACGTTTTCAGACCATGCTCAATTGAAGTTTTTGCAGCAGTTTCAGCAGCCATTTGCGCAGCAAATGGAGTTGATTTACGTGATCCACGGAAACCTAACGCACCAGCTGAAGACCAAGATACTGCGTTACCTTGCATATCTGTAATCGTTACGATTGTATTGTTAAATGTAGAACGGATGTGTGCAATACCAGCTTCGATATTCTTTTTCACACGACGTTTACGAGTTTGTTGTTTACGAGCCATGTTAAGAAGGAACCTCCTTTACTTAATTATTTTTTCTTGTTCGCTACAGTTTTACGAGGACCTTTACGCGTACGCGCATTGTTCTTCGTATTTTGACCACGAACAGGTAAACCACGACGGTGACGGATACCACGGTTACAACCGATGTCCATCAGACGTTTAATGTTTAGTGAAATTTCGCGACGTAAGTCACCTTCCACTTTTAGCGAGTCTAGTTGCTCACGGATTAGGTTTAATTGATCTTCAGTTAAGTCGCGTACGCGAGTATCTTCAGCGATACCTGCAGCAGCTAATACCTTTTCAGAAGTCGTTTTACCAATACCGTAAATGTAAGTTAAAGAAATTACCACGCGTTTGTCGCGAGGAATGTCAACACCAGCAATACGTGCCATGTACGTTGTGCACCTCCTTATTAATTACCCTTGTTTTTGTTTGTGTTTAGGATTTTCACAGATTACCATTACTTTACCGCGTCGGCGAATTACTTTACATTTTTCGCAGATCGGTTTCACAGATGGTCTCACTTTCATCTAACCTAACCTCCTTAGTAGTCCGGAGTGCAAAAGATTATTTAAAACGGTATGTGATACGACCGCGAGTTAAATCATAAGGAGATAACTCAATAGTAACCTTATCTCCAGGTAGAATGCGGATAAAGTGCATACGAATCTTTCCAGATACGTGTGCAAGCACAGTGTGCCCATTTTCTAATTCTACCTTAAACATCGCGTTTGGCAAAGTCTCAACAACTGTCCCTTCGACTTCAATTACATCGTCTTTCGCCATCAACTCTCGTCTCCCTTCTATATGCAAATTCAGAACTCGAAAAATCGAGGTCATGCAACTGTTTTCTCCTATTAAGAAGCAACTCGTCTCAACATATGTTTGGATTGTATGAGAGATGTTCGATAAGACGCTCGTCTGGTTTCGCTTCACACAATCCATGGAATGAACAGTATCCGGTAAAGGAACTGTATCCCTTATGTTAACACGATAGCCGGAATGTCTTGGATGAGAGATTCATACCCGTTACACAGATGCTTCCACGAAACCCATTATACATTGTTTAAGATGTCATCACACAATGAAGTGCTCAACCTTAATGTTCAGTATATACCGGGCACAATATGCTTTTGCAACTCTCAAAAAATTATGTTTCGTTGTTGCCTCCGCACGCCTCCCGCGGAAACTCTCTAGCGCCCGGGCGGGTATCAGCTACGGCTGCTCTTTAATAGAGCATCTAGATCAGCAAAAACTTTTGAAATGTCCTGCTGTCCATCAATATTTGTAAGAACACCTTTTGCTTGATAGAAATCAAGTAACGGTTGTGCTTGGTTCATATTTACTTCCAGACGGTTTGCAACTGTATCAGGATTGTCATCCGCACGAGTGTATAACTCTCCGCCTTCTTTATCACATTTCCCTTCCTCAGCAGGAGGATTGAAAATTAAGTGGTAAGAAGTGCCGCAAGTTTTACAAATACGACGGCCGCTTAAACGTGCTACTAATTCATCTTTTTCAACTTGAATATTGATCGTATGTTCAATACCACGGTTAAGATCTTCAAGAATGCTATCTAGAGCCTCTGCTTGAGGAACTGTGCGTGGGAATCCGTCTAATAAGAATCCTTTTTCGCAGTCTGCTTGAGCCAGTCGCTCACGAACGATACCAATTGTTACTTCATCAGGAACTAAAGCTCCTTGATCCATAAACGATTTAGCCTGTAAGCCTAATTCTGTGCCATCTTTAATAGCAGCACGGAACATGTCGCCTGTAGAAATATGAGGGATTGCGTACTTCTCAACAATTTTGTCAGCCTGTGTACCTTTACCGGCACCAGGTAAACCCATTAAAACGATATTCATACGTAATTGCTCCCCCTTAAAACTTAGCTGGCTCAGGAAACATAACGTTTCCTAAAACCAACATTATTTCATAAAGCCTTTATAGTGGCGTTTCACTAATTGCGACTCTAATTGTTTCATTGTTTCAAGCGCAACACCGACTACGATAATTAAACTTGTTCCCCCAATTTGAGCCGAAGCCGGAAGGTTCATAAAGTTAATAAAGATAATTGGCATTACTGCAATGACACAAAGGAAAATCGCACCAACGAAAGTTAAGCGATAAAGAACTTTAGTAAGATAAGCTTGAGTGTCATTACCTGGGCGAATACCCGGGATATATGCACCTTGCTTTTTCAAGTTGTCGGCTACATTTTCCGGATTCACTTGAATGAATGCATAGAAATATGTGAATGCCACGATCAACGATACGTAAATTAACATCCCAACCGGTTTTGAATAATCAAACGTATTTGTGATGAATTCTGTTACGTTATTTTGACCGAAGAACGTTGCTAAAGTTTGCGGTGTAACAATAAACGCCACTGAGAAGATTACCGGAATAACCCCTGCAGCATTTACTTTTAACGGTAAATGCGTTTGTTGCGCACCAACTTGAGGCGAACGCCCCGCAACTCGTTTTGCATATTGAATCGGAATTTTACGCAACGCTTGTTGAACGTAAATTACCCCAACTACAACAGCAAGTAGCACTAAAACGAGTAATGCTAAGATTACAATCTTAATAAAAAGTTGTTCCCCCGCACCTTCAATTTGTTGTGCATAAATTTGGTTTACTGCATTTGGAATCGCCGCAACGATACCACCGAAGATAATAATAGAAATACCATTACCAACTCCGTTTGCAGTAATTTGTTCAGATAACCACAATAGGAATGCAGTACCAGCAGTAAGAACGATTGAAATCGTTATATACGATCCAATACTAGTGTCTGTAATCAATGATCCGCCGTAGAACTGGTTAAACCCAAATGACATTGCGAAAGATTGTATAAAGGCTAGTACGATCGTAAAGTAACGAGTGAACTGAGTCAACTTACGTCGTCCCACATCACCTTGTTTCGCCCATTCAGCAAACTTCGGTACAACGTCCATTTGTAGTAACTGGACAATAATTGAGGCTGTGATATACGGCATAATTCCCATCGCAAAGATCGAGAAGTTTGCAAGTGCACCACCACCAAACGTATTAAGGAAACCTACTAAGTTAAACTCATCAGTTGCCTTTAATACATTAGAGTCAACGTTTGGTACCGGGATGAATGTCCCGATACGAAAAACGATTAACATTAAAAGTGTAAAGATGATTTTATTTCTTATATCTCGAACGCGCATAAAGTTAGAGATCGTCTGAAACATTAAATCACCTCTGTTGTTCCGCCAGCGTTTTCGATAGCTTCTTTAGCAGAAGCAGAGAACTTGTGAGCTTTAACAGTAAGCTTAGTAGAAAGCGTACCGTGACCAAGAATTTTAATTCCTGCTTTTTCATTGCTCACAACACCAATTTCTAGTAATAATGCAGGTGTTACCTCTGCACCATCTTCGAAACGGTTTAACGCATCAAGGTTAACGATCGCGTATTCTTTACGGTTAATGTTCGTAAAGCCACGTTTAGGTAAACGACGGAATAAAGGGTTTTGACCACCCTCGAATCCAGGACGAACGCCGCCGCCAGAACGAGAGTTTTGACCTTTATGACCTCTACCTGCAGTTTTACCGTTACCAGAACCGATACCACGACCTACACGGTTACGTTGTTTACGAGAACCTTCTGCGGGTTTTAACTCATGAAGTTTCATATGGGAGCACCTCCTTGTTCAATGATGTGAAATTAAATTTCTTTAACTGTAACTAAGTGAGCTACTATTGTTAACATACCGCGAATAGCTGCGTTGTCAGCCTGTTCAACAGTTTGGTTAAGTTTACGTAAGCCTAAAGCTTCAACAGTTTTACGTTGTCCCGGTTTAGAACCGATAACAGATTTAGTAAGGGTGATTTGTAATTTAGCCATTATAATTCCCCCCTTATCCTAATATTTCTTCCACTGATTTACCGCGAAGTTTTGCAACGTCCTCTACGCGTTTTAATTCAGTTAAACCTGCTACAGTTGCGCGCACCATGTTAATTGGTGTGCTTGAACCTAGAGATTTTGAAAGAATATCAGTAATACCAGCAAGTTCAAGTACTGCACGTACTGGACCACCAGCGATAACTCCTGTACCAGGAGCTGCAGGTTTAATTAAAATTGAACCTGCACCGAAGCGACCTTGCACTAAGTGTGGAGTAGTTCCACCCACGCGTGGTACTTCGATTAAGTTTTTCTTCGCGTCTTCAACGGCTTTACGGATTGCATCTGGAACCTCTTGGGCTTTACCAGTACCAAAACCTACATGACCATTTTTATCTCCAACAACAACTAGTGCTGTGAAGCGGAAGCGACGACCACCTTTAACAACTTTAGCAACACGGTTAATAGTAACTACGCGTTCTTCAAGTTCTAATTTGTTTGCGTCAATGCGACTCATGAAGTATGTCCCTCCTTCTTATTAAAATTCTAAGCCGTTTTCACGGGCAGCTTCAGCTAGAGCTTTCACACGTCCATGATATAAGTAACCACCACGGTCAAATATAACAGCAGTAATATTTTTTTCAACAGCGCGTTTAGCGATGATTTCGCCGACTTTAGCAGCAGACTCTACGTTTGCTCCAACACCTTCAAAAGATTTTTCTTGAGTGTTAGCAGAAACTAAAGTTACGCCAGCTACGTCGTCGATTAATTGTGCATAAATGTTCTTGTTAGAACGGAATACGTTTAAACGTGGACGTTGAGCAGTACCCGAAATCTTAGAACGAACACGCCCATGACGTTTTTTACGAACTTGATTTTTGTCTTGTTTCGTAATCACAGAGGTCACTCCTTTCTAAATTAATGCTTAAGCAGCATTATTTACCTGTTTTACCTTCTTTACGACGAACGATTTCGCCTTCGTAACGAATCCCTTTACCTTTGTAAGGCTCTGGTGGACGTACGTCACGGATGTTAGATGCTAATGCACCAACGCGTTCTTTAGAAATACCTTTAACGATGATTTTAGTGTTCGAAGGAACTTCGACTTCTAAACCTTCTTCAGGTGTGAACTCTACTGGATGAGAGTAACCAACGTTCAGCACAAGTTTTGAACCTTGTAATTGAGCACGGTAACCTACACCGATAAGTTCTAGAGAACGAGTGAAACCTTCAGAAACACCAGTTACCATGTTAGCTAGTAACGCACGAGTTGTACCGTGGTTAGTACGATGTTCTTTCGATTCAGATGGACGTGATACAGTTAAGATCGCGCCTTCTACTACGATTGTCATATCTTTATGGAATTGACGAGTTAATTCGCCTTTAGGACCTTTAACAGTAACTACGTTATCAGCAGCGATTTCGATTGTTACGTTAGCAGGTACCTCGATAAGTTTTTTACCTACGCGAGACATATTGTTGCACCTCCATTCATTTATTGCTAATTACCAAACGTATGCTAAGATTTCTCCGCCAACTTGTTTAGCGCGAGCTTCTTTATCAGTTAATAAACCTTGTGAAGTAGATACTAAAGCGATACCAAGACCGTTTAATACTTTTGGTACTTCATTTGTTTTAGCATATACACGTAGACCTGGTTTAGAGATACGTTTAAGACCAGTAATTACACGCTCGTTCTCTTTTCCATATTTTAAGAAAATACGGATGATACCTTGCTTATTGTCTTCTACGTACTCCACGTCACGTACGAAACCTTCACGCTTTAAAATTTCAGCGATCTCTTTCTTAACGTTAGAAGCAGGAACCTCTAACTTCTCGTGACGAACCATGTTCGCATTACGAATGCGAGTCAGCATGTCTGCAATCGGATCAGTCATTGTCATGAAAATTTACCTCCTTCCCAAATTAGGGGATTACCAGCTGGCTTTTTTAACGCCAGGAATTTGTCCCTTATATGCAAGTTCACGGAAACAAATACGGCAAAGTTTAAATTTGCGATATACAGAGTGTGGACGGCCACAGCGTTCACAACGTGTATATTCTTGTACTTTAAATTTTTGCGTGCGTTGTTGTTTAACGATCATTGATTTTTTAGCCACGTTTTCGCCCTCCTTGTTTTATTACTTTTGGAACGGCATACCGAACTGTGTTAATAACTCGCGAGCTTCTTCGTCAGAATTCGCAGTAGTTACGATCACGATGTCCATACCGCGTACTTTTGAAACTTTATCGTAATCGATTTCTGGGAAAATTAACTGTTCTTTAACACCTAGAGTGTAGTTACCGCGACCGTCAAATGCTTTTTTAGAAACACCACGGAAGTCACGTACACGTGGAAGTGCGATAGAAATTAATTTGTCCAGGAATTCATACATACGCTCACCGCGTAATGTAACTTTAGCACCGATTGCTTGACCTTCACGAAGACGGAAACCAGCGATAGATTTTTTAGCTTTAGTTACTACTGGTTTTTGACCAGTGATAGTAGTTAATTCTTCAACAGCTACATCAAGTGCTTTAGAGTTTTGAACAGCATCACCAACACCCATGTTGATAACGATTTTGTCCACTTTAGGCAATTGCATAACTGACGTATATTCAAACTTGCTCATAAGAGCAGGTGAAACTTCATTTAAATATTTTTCTTTTAGGCGGCTCATGTTTGTACCTCCCTTCTCATTTTACTTATTAGTCGATTACTACACCTGATTTTTTTGCAACACGAACTTTTTTGCCGTCTTCGATCTTGAAGCCTACGCGAGTCGGCTCGCCAGATTTCGGATCAATTAGCATTACGTTCGAAACGTGGATTGCAGCTTCTTGAGATACAATCCCACCTTGTGGGTTAAGTTGGTTAGGTTTAACGTGTTTCTTAACGATGTTTACACCTTCAACAAGAACGCGGTCTTGTTTAGGGAAAGCAGCTAAGATTACGCCTTCTTTACCTTTATCTTTACCAGTAATAACTTTTACTTTGTCGCCCTTTTTAACATGCATTATGTGTCGCACCTCCTTGATTGGTACTGTCATGAAATTAAAGAACTTCTGGAGCTAGGGAAACGATTTTCATGAAGTTGCCATCGCGTAATTCGCGTGCAACTGGTCCGAAAATACGAGTTCCGCGTGGTGATTTATCATCTTTGATAATTACGCAAGCATTCTCGTCAAATTTGATGTAAGTGCCGTCTTTACGACGAGCACCTGATTTAGTGCGAACGATAACAGCCTTAACAACGTCACCTTTCTTGACAACGCCACCTGGTGTTGCTTTCTTAACTGTACAAACGACGATATCGCCGATGTTAGCAGTCTTACGTCCAGAACCACCAAGCACTTTAATTGTTAATACTTCACGTGCACCTGAGTTGTCAGCAACTTTCATACGACTTTCTTGTTGGATCACTTAGGTTACCTCCCTTCGGAAATTGGTATGTTCCGAATTAGTTATTAAATAATAACCGCTTTTTCTACAACTTCCACTAGGCGGAAACGTTTCGTAGCTGATAGCGGGCGAGTTTCCATGATACGTACGATATCACCGATTTTCGCTTCGTTTAACTCATCATGAGCTTTAAACTTTTTAGAGTACTTTACACGTTTACCATAAAGCTTGTGCTTTTTGTGTGTTTCGATTAAAACAGAAATTGTTTTGTCCATTTTATCTGAAACTACGCGGCCCGTGTAAACTTTGCGTTGATTACGCTCAGTCATACTTGAAAACCTCCTTTATCAGTTATTTGCACTGATTTCTCTTTCACGAATCACAGTTTTCATACGTGCGATCGCTTTGCGAACTTCACGGATGCGAGCTGTGTTCTCTAATTGACCAGTCGCCAATTGGAAGCGAAGGTTGAAAAGCTCTTCTTTCAGTGATTTCACTTTTAGTTCAATTTCAGAAGTGGCAAGGTCACGGATTTCATTAGCTTTCATTAGATTCACCACCAGTTTCTTGACGTTTTACGATTTTGCATTTCACAGGAAGTTTGTGTGATGCTAAACGAAGTGCTTCACGTGCGATCTCTTCAGATACACCAGCAATTTCGAACATTACTTTTCCTGGTTTTACTACTGCTACCCAGCCTTCTGGAGAACCTTTACCAGAACCCATGCGGACTTCTAGAGGCTTTTTAGTATAAGGCTTGTGCGGGAAGATTTTAATCCAAACTTTACCGCCACGTTTCATGTAACGAGTCATTGCGATACGGGCTGCTTCGATTTGACGGTTAGTAATCCAGCTTGCAGTTTGTGCTTGTAGGCCAAACTCACCGAAAGTTACTTCTTTACCGCCTTTCGCTTCACCACGCATGTTACCACGGTGTTCACGACGATATTTTACGCGTTTAGGTAATAACATATTATTTGCCTCCTTCCACAGAGTTCTTTTTAGTAGGAAGGACTTCACCACGATAGATCCATACTTTAACGCCTAATTTACCATAAGTAGTGTCAGCTTCTGCGTGTGCATAATCAATGTCAGCACGTAGAGTATGAAGTGGAACAGTTCCTTCGCTATAGTGTTCAGCACGCGCGATATCAGCGCCGCCTAGACGACCAGATACTTGCGTTTTGATACCTTTTGCACCAGCGCGCATTGTGCGTTGGATTGATTGTTTTTGAGCACGACGGAAAGATACGCGGTTCTCAAGTTGACGAGCAATATTTTCAGCTACTAATTTAGCGTCAAGATCAGCACGTTTAATTTCAACGATGTTGATGTGTACACGCTTGCCAGTTAAATCGTTAAGATATTTACGTAAGTTTTCAACTTCCGTACCACCTTTACCGATAACCATACCTGGCTTCGCAGTGTGAATTGTGATATTTACGCGGTTTGCAGCGCGTTCGATTTCTACTTTAGATACAGATGCATCTTTAAGTGTTGATTCGATATATTTACGAATTTTGATGTCTTCGTGAAGTAAAGTCGCGTAGTCCTTCTCAGCGTACCATTTTGACTCCCAGTCACGAATAATACCAACACGTAGTCCTATTGGATGTACTTTTTGACCCACGGATTAACCCTCCTTCTTCTCAGATACCACGATAGTGATGTGGCTTGTGCGTTTGTTAATAGCGCTTGCGCGTCCTTGTGCACGTGGACGGAAACGTTTTAATGTTGGACCTTCGTCAACGAAGACTTCAGATACAACTAAGTTATTGATATCTAACTCGTAGTTATGTTCAGCATTTGCAACTGCAGATTTTAATACTTTCTCAACGACTGGAGACGCCGCTTTTGGAGTATGACGTAAAATTGCAACTGCTTCACCGATTTGCTTGCCTCGGATTAAGTCTACTACTAGACGAACTTTACGAGGAGCGATACGAACTGTACGAGCGATAGCTTTAGCTTGTGTCATTAGGAATTACCTCCTCTCAAAATTAGCGTCTTGTTTTCTTATCGTCTGCACCGTGACCTTTGTAAGTACGTGTCGGTGCGAACTCACCTAGTTTGTGACCTACCATATCTTCTGTCACGTATACAGGAACGTGTTTACGTCCGTCATATACTGCGATTGTTAAACCGATGAAGTTCGGGAAGATAGTAGAACGGCGAGACCAAGTTTTAATAACTTGTTTTTTCTCAGAAGCCTCTTGTGCTTCCACCTTTTTCATAAGGTGGTCATCAACAAACGGTCCTTTTTTCAAGCTGCGACCCATTTAGGAACCTCCCTCCGTGACGCCACCACGGTTCTCGAATAGAACCGTAGTAATACCACATTATTTTTTACGACCACGAATAATAAACTTAGAAGTTTTATTTTTCTTTTTGCGTGTTTTGTAACCAAGAGCTGGTTTGCCCCATGGTGTCATTGGAGATTTACGTCCGATTGGAGAACGTCCTTCACCACCACCGTGTGGGTGATCGTTAGGGTTCATTACAGAACCACGAACAGTTGGGCGTTTACCTAACCAACGAGAACGACCGGCTTTACCGATGTTGATAAGTTCGTGTTGTTCATTACCTACTTGACCAATTGTAGCACGGCAAGTTGCAAGAATTAAACGTACTTCACCAGATTGAAGACGAACGATAACATATTTACCTTCACGACCAAGTACTTGCGCAGAAGTACCAGCAGAACGTACTAGTTGTCCACCTTTGCCAGGTTTTAACTCGATGTTATGGATAGTTGTACCCATTGGAATGTTAGCTAATGGTAATGCGTTACCCGCTTTAATATCTGCCTCCGGACCTGAAACGATCGTTTGACCTACTTCAAGACCTTTTGGAGCTAGGATATAACGCTTTTCACCGTCAGCGTAATTAATTAATGCGATATTCGCAGAGCGGTTTGGATCATACTCGATTGTAGCAACGCGTCCTGGAATGCCATCTTTAAGACGTTTGAAATCGATAACACGGTATTGTTTCTTGTGACCACCACCGTGATGACGAACAGTAATTTTACCTTGGTTATTACGACCAGCTTTGCGTTTAGTCGGTTCTAACAGTGATTTCTCAGGCTTGTTAGTTGTGATTTCAGCAAAGTCAGATGAAGTCATGTTACGACGTCCATTTGAGGTTGGTTTATACTTTTTAATCGCCATGTGTTTTCCCTCCTTCTTGATTGTTCAATTGAAAATCCTTATCGGATTATTAGATTTCGAATAATTCGATTTCTTTGCTATCAGCAGTTAATTTAACAATTGCTTTACGGCGTTT
The DNA here is from genome assembly GCF_038003525.1 of Solibacillus sp. FSL H8-0538. NCBI lineage: Bacteria > Bacillati > Bacillota > Bacilli > Caryophanales > Caryophanaceae > Solibacillus > Solibacillus sp. FSL H8-0538. The sequence continues at coordinate 3,637,164 of NZ_JBBOPI010000001.1, forward strand.
GTTAGTGTACCCACCGAATTTACCAACGCGTTTGAATTTACCTTTGTAATTCATAACGTTGACTTTCTCAACTTTAACGCCGAAGATTTCTTCGATAGCGTCTTTTACTTGAGTTTTATTAGCGCGAGTGTCTACTTCGAAAGTGTACTTTTTCTCTGCTAAAATTTCTGAAGAACGCTCAGTAATGACCGGACGTTTGATGATATCACGTGCTTCCATTATCCAAGCACCTCCTCAACTTTTTCTACTGCAGCTTTAGTGAATACAACTTTTTCGTGACCTAATAGGTCTAAAACGTTGATTCCTTCAGCTGTTAAAACTGTAACACCAGGGATGTTGCGAGCTGATAATAATACGTTTTCGTTTAACTCAGCAGTTACGAAAAGCGCTTTTTTGTTGATTTCTAATGCAGCTAATACTGCTTTGAAATCTTTAGTTTTTGGTGCATCTAAAGTTAATGCATCAAGTACTAAGAAGTTTTGTTCTACAACTTTAGCTGATAAAGCTGATTTAAGAGCTAAACGACGAACTTTCTTCGGTAATTTGTAGCTGTAGCTACGTGGAGTTGGTCCGAATACGATACCACCACCGCGCCATTGTGGAGAGCGGATAGATCCTTGACGAGCACGACCAGTTCCTTTTTGACGCCATGGCTTACGACCACCACCAGCAACTTCAGAACGATTTTTCACTTTGTGATTACCTTGACGTAAAGATGCGCGTTGAGCAACAACTGCGTCGAATAATACAGCTTCATTCGGCTCGATTCCGAAAATCGCATCGTTTAATTCGATTTCGCCTACTGAAGCACCTGTTTGACTAAGTAAAGATACTTTTGTCATTCCTGTTTCCTCCTTTCTTCGAGAAATTATTTAGATTTAATAGCAGTCTTAACTGTTACTAATGCTTTTTTAGAACCAGGAACATTACCTTTAACAAGTAGTAAGTTGCGTTCTACATCAACCTTAACGATTTCAAGGTTTTGAATAGTAACAACCGTTCCACCCATTTGTCCAGGTAATTTCTTTTGTTTAAATACGCGGTTCGGAGCAACTGGGCCCATTGAACCAGGACGACGGTGGTAACGAGAACCGTGGGCCATAGGACCACGAGATTGTCCGTGGCGTTTAATTACACCTTGGAAACCTTTACCTTTAGTAACACCTGTTACATCAATTACATCGCCTTCTGCGAAAATTTCTACCTTGACTTCTTGACCAACTTCGTAAGCCGCTACGTCTAGGTTGCGGAACTCACGGATGAAGCGCTTAGGAGCAGTGTTCGCTTTTGCTACGTGCCCTTGAGCCGGTTTGTTTGAAAGCTTAATACGCTTATCTTCAAAACCAACTTGGATTGCTTCGTAACCATCTGTATCAACAGTTTTCTTTTGAAGTACTACGTTTGGAGTAGCTTCGATTACTGTTACCGGGATTAAATCGCCGTTTTCAGCGAAAACTTGAGTCATACCAATTTTTCTACCTAAGATTCCTTTAGTCATTTGTCACACCTCCTGTAAATTTTGAAAAGATTATATTGTTTTTACCATTAAAGTTTGATTTCGATATCAACGCCAGATGGTAAATCAAGCTTCATTAACGCATCAACAGTTTGTGGTGTCGGGTTAACGATGTCGATAAGACGTTTATGTGTGCGCATTTCAAATTGCTCACGAGAATCTTTGTACTTATGAACCGCACGTAAGATTGTATAAACAGATCTTTCAGTTGGTAGCGGGATTGGACCCGATACGCCAGCACCTGAACGTTTCGCAGTTTCAACGATTTTCTCAGCAGATTGATCAAGGATACGGTGATCATACGCTTTTAAACGAATACGAATTTTTTGTTTTGCCATTACTTTCCCTCCTTCTCGCCTATTTTCTAGACATTCTCCACGAAAATTTCTCCTACACACCGCCATGGCAAAGCGGCCGGGTGTGTCGGCAACCTCTCGCTTCATCGCAGTCAAAGACCAACATTCAACATTATATACAATAAAAAAAGAATAAGCAAGTGTTTTAGCAAAATTCTTTTTGAAATAGTATATGGTGTTGTTTATATATAGTAAACCGCTCTTTTTGAGCCGTTTTCTAGTATATAAGAGAATCGTTCATTTGACAACTAAAAAGGTATTACCTCTTTTTACAAGAAAAAGAGACATACCTTTTGAAGGCTCTCGCAATTTATCTTTTCTTCTATATTAAGAGAAGAACATCACTGCCGACCAACCGAATACAATTAACGGAATATTAAAGATTAAGAAAGTCGGAATACATGTATCACGAATATGATCGTGCTGCCCATCCACGTTTAAACCCGCTGTAGGTCCTAGTGTTGAGTCCGATGCTGGTGACCCTGCATCACCTAAGGCACCTGCCGTTCCGATTAATGTGATGATTGCAGCAGTACTTAAACCAAACTCTAACGAAATCGGAACAAAAATTGCGGCGATAATCGGAATCGTTGCAAATGAAGAACCAATCCCCATATCAATTAATAAACCAATTAACAACATGATTAATACAGCTAAGCCTTTATTATCACCAAGAAGATTCGTTGCTGCATTCACTAAGCCATTAACGTGTCCTGTATCCGTTACTACTTGTGCAAAACCACTTGAAGCAATCATAACTAGTCCGATAAATGCCATTAAACGCATTCCGTCTGTTAATACTTGATCTGCATCCTTCCATTTGAGGACACCTGTGATGTATAACGTCATGATCCCTACTAATGCTCCTAAGAACATTGCCCCTGAAGTCGTTGGTACGATTGCTGGGATTTGCACGATTACCGCTGCTAGTAATGCAATGATCGTGAAAATAATATTTTTCTTACTAATTGTTACTTCAATTACCGCTTCCACTTCAACATCTTTGTACTGACGGGGCTTACGGAAAACGACGAACGCAATGATTAAACCCACAATCATTCCAACTGCTGGAATTAGCATTGGTCCATAGACATCTGATTTTGTAATTGCAAGTCCTGCATCTGTAATATTGTTCGCAACAATGCCTTGGTACACTAAACCAAACCCAAACGGCAAACTCATATAGGGCGTAATTAAACCAAACGCTAAAATACATGCAATTAATCGACGATCCACTGCCATTAAGTTTAGAATCTTAATGATTGGCGGAATTAATAATGGAATAAACGCAATATGAATGGGAATTAGGTTTTGAGAGAAAACCGCCATTAGTAAGATTACGATGAATACTAACGCTTTAGCCAAACTTGCTTTTTGGGCCTCCCCTTCACGTTTTACAAGCTTTAGTATGGACGAAACAAGTAATTCTGAAATACCTGTTTTTGAAATTGCGATTGCTAGTCCGCCGAGCATACCATAACTAAGTGCTACTTCTGCACCGTCTCCTAATCCACCTACGAATGATATAAGCGTTTCATCTAAAGTCATGCCTGCTGTTAAACCACCAGCTAGAGCACCGATTGCTAAGGAAAATACAACGTTGATACGTAATACACTCAGTACTAACATCACGACAACGGATACGATAACTGCATTCATAACGACACTCACTTCCATGTACTAAATTACTAATGTGTTAAAGTATATTGTTCACCCAATTAAAAGTCAACGGCAAAAACCGCCGATTAACAAAATATCGACGGCTTCTAATAATTATAAGGATTCATTAATGACTTTTTTATAATAATTTAGTGATAATACGGCAAATATAATATACATTACAATATACAGCGCCACTGTCACTAGAAGTGGTGTAACAAGCTCTGTTCCAAACATCCACCAGCCTGATTTTACCGCATAATAGCTATGTAGCAAACCAACTAAAAGCGGCACACCAAAATTAAAAAGCTGTTTGGCATAAATTCCGCGTAATATTTCCTGCTGGGTAAAGCCAATCTTACGTAATATCGTATACGCATCGCGTTCTTCTTCTGCTTCGGACATTTGCTTAAAGTATAAAATGCTACCCGTTGCAAGTAAGAAGGCCAACCCGAGGAAGGCTGTTGTAAAAATAACCACGCCTAATGACTGAATCGTAGACATCCTTGCTTGCTCGTAGGACACTTGGTTGCGTGTATTTAACTGTTGAACACCATCTTCATCTTCCAAATAAAACTCATGGTGATTGGCTCCTGTCTCGTTATATAGCTGTTCCGTACGGTCAATATCCAAGTGATCTAAAATGGTTATCGAGTGTTGCGTATCCCAAACGAGGTCTTCAGAATGGTTCACCAATTCAATAAATAGGTCATCATTTACAACTAGTATCGGGCTTCCTCCTGATATCACACCGCCAAGAACATAATCTTTGCGAATATCGCTAACATGTACACTATACGTATCCTTCCCTGCGTGTACGGTAACATCTCGGTCTGATTGGAGTGGCATTAACTGGGACATGGCATTATTATAGTTTGTAAACACTACTTCCCCCGTTGCCAATGAATAGTTGGGTGCTAGCTGCTGAAAATCCGTTAACGGAATGACAGGGATCTCTGTATCTTCTTGATTTAGATTATTTGATAGTGTACTGTCAGAAAATAAGTCTTTAACAGATACAGTTACCGCTTTTAAATGATACGTCATCATCTCATAGGCAATAGCCTCTTCTTCCAATGCCGTTAAAAATGCATCCCCGTTATCATCATAAAAAGTATAATCCGTTGGGGATGAGCTTTTTGCTGTTTCTCCCGCTGAATAATAGGCAATGTATGCTAGTGTTGTAATAGCCAAAGACACAGCAGTTAAAACTGTTATCAGCGTCAGTGACTTTGCATTGCCTTTCATACGATGCATAATCGGTGTCACTGCAAGCACATCGAATGGTGTTAAATGGCCATTTTTCTTTACACGAATTAGATTCATGACAAATGAAACAGAAAAACGGAAGACAAGGAATGTTCCACCGATTGTTGTCGCTAAAATAACAACCATTTTTAAGAGTAAATTGCTCCCCATATCAATAACAAATAGCTGCGTAGATGCATAGTAGCCATAAATAATAAGCACTAGCCCAACGGCACCAACAATCATCTGTACCGGACTAAAACGCCTCACACGCTCATCGGCCTGCTTCGACGCTGTAAATAAAGATAACAGTGACATGCGGCGAATCATCCACACCATCTGCACTAAAATAATTCCGAGTAAAATCGCAAATACCATTAATGACTGCTGCAAGGCCTCTACGCTAAATGTCATTGCCACAACAGCATCTTGCTCTAATACTTTTAGTAAAATCATCGCAAACAGTCGCGAGCTTAAAAAGCCGACAACCATTCCTATTATTACCGCACCGCTAAATAAAATAATATTTTCTAGTGCGATTAAACGAAAAATCAACCCTTTCGTCATCCCGATTAACTGATACATCCCTATCTCCTTACTGCGACGTTTCATAAATAAATGATTCGCATACAGCACGAAAAATAAAATAATAAAGTACAGCATATACGTGGCAGCGCCAAACCCAGCAGTCGCAGTGCCACTCTTTGCAACAGTCGTAGCAATCGTTTGATTATATTGCAGTGTCACAAATGAAAAATACAGTGTGACACTAAAAATAAGTGCGAAAAAGTATAAATAATAATGCTTTATATTTTTTACCATACTGCGAAAGACAAGCTGATTAAGCGTCATAGCCATCACCACCTAGCACACTTTGTGTATGCAAAATTTGTTGGAAGAACTTTTGGCGCGTCTTATCTCCTTTATACAATTCTGTATAAATCGCTCCGTCCTTTAGGAACAACACACGTGAGCAGAAGCTAGCTGCAACCGCATCATGTGTTACCATCATAATCGTTACCTCCTGTTCGTTATTAATACTCGCCAAATTTGTAAGTAAATCTGTTGCGGCCTTTGAGTCCAACGCACCTGTTGGCTCATCTGCAAAGACAATCGACGGTTTCGAAATCAATGCACGCGCAGCAGAAGTACGCTGCTTTTGACCACCAGAAATTTCATTCGGATATTTATTCACAATATCCGCTATGTTTAAAGTCCCCACAATGTCCTGAAAACGACTTTCTACTGCGGCTTTTGGCATTTTTGTAATCGACAACGGCAATAAAATATTCTCTTTAACCGTTAGCGTATCTAACAGATTATAGTCTTGAAAAATAAAGCCGAGCTGTTCGCGACGAAATTTCGCAAGTTCCCGCTCTTTCATTTTTTGCAGCGGCTGCCCGTTAATCTCAACTACTCCCTCTGTTACTTGGTCAATCGAGCATAACACGTTAAGAAGCGTTGTTTTCCCTGAACCAGAAGCGCCCATAATGCCGACAAACTCCCCTTTACCTACTTCTATATCAATACCCCTTAATACTTCCTGTGCCATAAACTTTTTACCGTATGTTTTTTTGATTTTACGCCCTATTAATACACTCATAGCCAAACATCCTTTCTTATTCTGTTGTTACTCATATTGTACACAATAGCAATTAGCGTTTCGTGCGATTTACATGACAAAGCAAAACGGCACATGACAATTTCGTCACATACCGTAAGACTGAATATATTCATTTTGAATTGGGAAACGAAGTGTAAACTGCGTGCCTTTCTCGTACTGCGAGATTACCTCGATCTGTATACCGAGCTTGTGGGCTGCATTTTTTGCTAAATATAGCCCCATTCCTGTAGCAGCTGCCGATTCTCGCCCAACTGTTCCTGTATAGGATTTATGGAAAATACGTGGAAAATCATCTTTTTTTATACCTATCCCTTTGTCTTTAATATGTAGCAGTACATGCTGGTCTTCATGCGTTGTAAAAATACGAATTTCTTCATTAGAAGGACTGTATTTCACCGCATTTGATAATAATTGCCTTACAATAAAGCCTGCCCACTTTTTATCCGTTACAACCGTTTCACCTAACTCCTCAACGTCAATGCCAATACCCTTTTCCATGCACCAAGCCTGCATTTCACGTATTTCCTGGTACACAATCTTACGCAGAGTAGTCTTCTCCATACGGTTGTCCTTTTCAATGGTTTGCAAACGTGTCAAGTGAAGTTGTTGGTCTAATAATAAATATACACGGAGCCACTCATGCTCTAAACGCGTTTTCAATTTTAAATCTTTAACCTGCTCAATCATTAGTTTTAATGCAGTCAGTGGGGCCTTCACCTCATGTACCCAAGCTAATAGATCGTCCGTTTCTTCCTGTAGCTGTACCTTCAATTCATTTACTGTCGCTTTTGTTTCAACAAGCTGTTCCATAAAACTTTCAATATACAATGCTTGAAACGACGAAAGCTTCGAGCGTTTAATTTGCTCTAACGAACCGCTTTGTAACAAATCAAGCATTAAAGATCGTTCCTTTATATAACGCCAGCTTAAAAAAAGGAAAAATAGCACGGTGTTCACAACATTAAAATAATAAATGGATATAGAGGAAAATCCAGAGTCAATTACAAACGCAATATTCATCCAAGCAACTATGACTAAAAAAAAGCAGATCCACGCTGCGTACTCCTTTAGAAATGCCCAAATCATTGTGTCACCGCCATATAACCAAGCCCTTTCTTCGTCACAATAACATCAGTTAATCCAATCTCCTCTAAACGTTGACGTAAACGATTCACATTAACCGTTAACGTATTGTCATTGACAAAGCGTTCATCATCCCATAATTTACGCATTAACTCATCCCGCGAGACAATTTTATCGGTACTCTCTACTAACACCCGTAAAATATAGAGCTCATTTTTCGTTAGATCAATGGTCTGTCCATTAGAACTAACAACACTTCGCATATAGTCAATGGTAGCGCCATTCCAACTATGTAAGTCAGACTGTTCCTCTTTGTAATCATATGTTCGACGAAGCAGTGCCTGAACTTTGGCTAGTAGCACTTCCATATGAAACGGCTTCTGTACAAAATCATCTGCACCCATTTGCATCGCCATAACCATATCCATTGGATGATCACGCGAAGATAAGAAAATAATTGGCACTTTCGAACGTGCTCGAATCTCACGGCACCAATGAAACCCGTCATACGCCGGAAGTTGAATATCGATAATGACTAGTTGTGGTTGCTGTATTAGGAAATCATCCATCACCTTTTGAAAACTCAAAGGACTTGTTACATCCATAGACCATTGTTCAAAACGCTCCTTCACAAGTTCAAAAATTGATGAATCATCTTCTATAATAAAGATTTTCATACAACTCCCCCTTTTATAAGTTAGTTTAACACTTTAAAAATTTGCTAGACACAAATCACTTCCTTAAAAAGGAAATAATTTACTTCGCTAGGGAAACCCAAACATTCTATACGAAAAAAAACCATCTTATGAGCGTCCCCATAAGATGGTTTTAATGAAACTTTAGCGTTAGCTAAAATTATTTTTGGATTGTAGCAACAACGCCAGCACCAACAGTACGTCCACCCTCACGGATAGAGAACTTAGTACCTTCTTCAAGAGCGATAGGAGCGATAAGCTCTACAGTCATCTCGATGTTGTCACCAGGCATTACCATTTCAACGCCTTCAGGTAAGTTACAGATACCAGTTACGTCAGTTGTACGGAAGTAGAACTGAGGACGGTAGTTAGTGAAGAATGGAGTATGACGTCCACCCTCTTCTTTTGATAATACATAAACTTCAGCTTTGAAGTTAGTGTGTGGAGTAATTGAGCCTGGTTTAGCTAATACTTGACCACGTTGGATATCTTCACGAGCTACACCACGTAGTAACGCACCGATGTTATCACCAGCTTCAGCATAGTCTAATAATTTACGGAACATTTCTACACCAGTTACAGTTGTAGATTTAGCTTCTTCAGTAATACCTACGATTTCAACTACATCGCCGACTTTAACTTGACCACGTTCAACACGGCCAGTTGCAACTGTACCACGACCAGTGATTGAGAATACGTCCTCGATTGGCATCATGAATGGTTTGTCAGTTTGACGTTCTGGAGTTGGGATGTAAGAATCTACAGCGTCCATAAGTTCAACGATTTTTTCTTCCCATTCTGCTTCGCCTTCTAGGGCTTTAAGAGCAGAACCTTTGATTACTGGAATATCGTCGCCTGGGAAGTCATATTCAGATAGTAGGTCACGGATTTCCATCTCTACTAATTCTAATAATTCTTCGTCATCAACCATATCACATTTGTTCATGAATACTACTAAGTAAGGAACACCAACTTGACGAGATAATAAGATGTGCTCACGAGTTTGTGGCATTGGGCCGTCAGCAGCAGATACTACTAAGATACCGCCGTCCATTTGTGCAGCACCAGTGATCATGTTTTTAACATAGTCAGCGTGTCCTGGGCAGTCAACGTGTGCATAGTGACGAGATTCAGTTTCATACTCTACGTGAGAAGTATTGATTGTGATACCGCGTTCTTTTTCTTCAGGAGCGTTGTCGATATCAGCATATGATTTTGCTGTCCCACCCATTTTTTTAGAAAGAACTGTAGCGATAGCAGCAGTTAAAGTTGTTTTACCATGGTCAACGTGTCCGATTGTACCAACGTTAGCATGGGTTTTAGAACGGTCGAATTTTTCTTTAGCCATTAGAAAATGCCTCCTCAAGGATATGTTATATTTTTTTTAATTTATACTAAAATTGCTGATTGGAAATGGGCCCATCTCCAATCCTGCAATCATAGTTTACAAATTAGTTATACTTTATACAAGATGAAATTTCAATTATTCACCTTTATTTTTTTTGATGATGTCTGCAGCAATTGATTTAGGTACTTCTTCATAATGATCAAATGTCATTGAGAATACACCGCGACCTTGAGTTGCAGAACGAAGAGTAGTTGCATATCCGAACATTTCAGATAGTGGCACCATAGAACGTACTACTTGTGAGTTACCGCGAGCTTCCATACCCTCAACGCGTCCGCGACGAGAAGTAATGTTACCCATGATATCACCAAGGTATTCTTCTGGAACTACAACTTCTACTTTCATCATTGGTTCTAAGATAACTGGGTCACATTTTGACGCAGCTTCTTTAAGAGCCATAGATGCAGCAATTTTAAACGCCATCTCATTTGAGTCAACGTCATGGTAAGAACCGAATACTAATTTCGCTTTAATGTCGATTAATTGGTAACCAGCTAATACACCGCGACCAAGAGAGTCACGAAGACCCGCTTCTACTGCAGGAATGTATTCACGTGGCACTACACCACCGACGATAGCGTTTTCGAATTCGAAGCCTTTACCCTCTTCATTTGGAGAGAACTCGATCGTTACGTCACCGTATTGACCGCGACCACCAGATTGGCGAGTAAATTTACCTTGAACTTTAGCAGAGCCACGGAATGTTTCACGGTAAGATACCATTGGAGCACCTACGTTAGCTTCTACTTTAAATTCGCGCTTCATACGGTCAACTAAGATATCAAGGTGAAGCTCACCCATACCTGAGATGATCGTTTGTCCAGTTTCTACGTCAGTGTGAGCGCGGAAAGTTGGATCTTCTTCTTGAAGTTTCGCTAAAGCTTGACCCATTTTATCTTGGTCTGCTTTAGATTTTGGCTCTACAGAAAGAGAGATTACTGGCTCAGGGAATTCCATTGATTCAAGAATTACTAAGTGCTTCTCGTCACAAAGTGTATCACCTGTTGTAGTATCTTTAAGACCTACAGCAGCAGCGATGTCCCCAGCAAATACTTTTGAAATCTCTTCACGAGAGTTAGCGTGCATTTGTAGAATACGACCTACGCGCTCACGTTTACCTTTAGAAGAGTTTTGTACGTATGAACCTGAATCTAATGTTCCAGAATACACACGGAAGAATGTTAATTTACCTACGAAAGGATCCGTCATTACCTTAAATGCTAAAGCTGAGAATGGAGCTTCATCTTTAGATTCACGGATGATTTCTTCTTCGCCATCAATGTCAGTACCTTTAATTGAAGGTACGTCCGTTGGAGCTGGTAGGTAAGCAACAGCAGCATCTAGCATTTTACGAACACCTTTGTGTTTGAATGCAGTACCGCAAATTACAGGGTAGAATTCTACAGCTAATGTAGCTTTACGGATAGCCGCTTTAAGCTCCTCACCAGAGATTTCTTCGCCATCTAAATATTTTTCCATAAGATCTTCATCAACACTTGCAACAGCGTCGATTAATTTCTCACGGTATTCTTCAGCTTGAGCTTTATGAGATTCAGGAATCTCGCCAACTGTTACAGCAGTACCATCTTCGTTGCCGTAGAAAGTAGCATTCATTTCAACTAAATCGATAATTGCAGAGAACTGATCCTCAGCACCGATTGGTAATTGAATTGGGTGTGCGTTTGCTTGTAAACGGTCGTGTAAAGTTCCTACTGAATATAAGAAGTCTGCACCCATTTTGTCCATTTTGTTAATGAACACGATACGTGGAACACCGTATGTTGTAGCTTGACGCCATACAGTTTCAGTTTGAGGCTCAACACCAGATTGAGCATCAAGAACCGTTACAGCACCATCAAGTACGCGTAAAGAACGCTCTACTTCTACAGTGAAGTCTACGTGTCCTGGAGTATCGATGATGTTGATACGGTGGCCATCCCATTGAGCTGTTGTCGCAGCAGAAGTGATTGTGATACCACGTTCTTGCTCTTGCTCCATCCAGTCCATTTGAGAAGCACCTTCATGCGTTTCACCAATTTTGTGGATCTTACCAGTGTAATAAAGGATACGCTCTGTTGTTGTTGTTTTACCAGCATCAATGTGAGCCATGATCCCAATATTACGTGTATTCTCTAGTGAGAACTCGCGTTTCATAGGAAATTTCTCCTTCCATATTGGGTTAAAACTGTATTAGAAAGACTCATTCCGCCCAATAAAGGGGTGACACGATGTCCTTTCTGACGCAGATATCTTCGAAAAAACCTTGTGTCGGCTAGGCAGCCAACACAGAGGTCAAATTACCAACGGTAGTGAGCGAATGCTTTGTTCGCTTCTGCCATTTTGTGCATATCTTCACGTTTCTTAACTGAAGCACCAGTGTTGTTAGATGCGTCTAAGATTTCGTTAGCTAAACGTTCTTCCATAGTTTTTTCACCACGAAGACGAGAATAGTTAACTAGGTAACGAAGACCTAAAGTTGTACGGCGTTCTGGACGTACTTCAACCGGTACTTGGTAGTTAGAACCACCAACACGGCGAGCGCGTACTTCAAGAACTGGCATTACGTTGTTTAATGCAGCTTCAAATACTTCTAATGGATTTTGACCAGAACGCTCTTGAACTAGTTCGAAAGCTCCGTATAAAATCTTTTGAGAAGTACCTCTTTTACCATCAACCATCATTTTATTGATTAAACGAGTTACTAGTTTCGAATTATAAATTGGATCTGGTAACACGTCACGTTTGGAAACAGGACCTTTACGAGGCATGTGTTTTCCTCCTTTCAAATAGTAATCATATTTTAGTTAATTATTTTTTTTCTTTAGGGCGTTTTGTTCCGTATTTAGAACGTGATTGAAGACGGCCGTTTACACCAGCTGTATCAAGAGCACCACGTACGATATGGTAACGAACACCCGCTAAGTCTTTTACGCGTCCGCCACGGATAAGAACAACACTGTGTTCTTGTAAGTTGTGGCCTTCACCTGGGATATAAGCTGTAACCTCTAATTGGTTAGTTAAACGTACACGAGCGTATTTACGTAACGCTGAGTTAGGTTTACGAGGTGTCATAGTACCTACACGAGTACAAACACCGCGTTTTTGTGGAGATTTAACATCAGTTAAAGATTTTTTAAATGAGTTATATCCTTTGTTTAACGCTGGTGATTTTGATTTCGTGCTTTTAGATTGACGAGGCTTACGTACTAATTGATTAATTGTAGGCATCGGTTTTTCCTCCCTTCATTTATTCCTTGTTAATACCACACATCCAGGTGGTTCATTTTTTGGGTAAAAACAAAGTCTTTGTGTATCATTACACAAAAACTACATCGCAGTAATCGCAACAACCGCAGCTCCAACATGAATGCCGCAAGCTTTACCAAGTTCTTTTTTTGAATCAACGAGATAAACTGGTACACCGATTTCTTTCGCGAAAAGAATGGCCGGATCGATTACCCAATTGTCTGCATCAATTGCGACAAAAAGAGCTGTTACTTGTCCAGCATGCATTGCTTTCACTGCTTGCTTTATACCTATGATTGTTTTACTAGCCTGCTTTACTTGATCATAAGACATTTTCATATCCTCCAAAGTACAGACAGTTAACTATCAACCTTCAATATATTATCATTTCACACTTACACTGTCAACTAATATCTTTAAAAACTCCGGGGAGAGTTGTCTCTCCTCCGGAACCTTTGAGCAAATACATTTTAGCGTATTTGTTACAGATTATTCAGCTGAAGTTACTTCTTCTCCTATAGGACCATCTTGATCCATACGGATTTGACGATAACGTTGCATACCAGTACCTGCAGGAACAAGTTTACCGATAATTACGTTTTCCTTCAGACCAAGAAGTTCATCACGCTTACCTTTAATCGCAGCATCTGTTAACACACGCGTTGTTTCTTGGAATGATGCAGCCGATAAGAATGATTCTGTTTCAAGAGAAGCTTTTGTAATACCAAGAATTACCGGACGGCAAGTTGCTGGGTTTTTACCATTTAATACAGCATCAGCATTCGCTTCTGAGAATTGGTGGATATCTAGTAATGAACCTGGTAATAATTCAGTATCACCTGATTCAATTACACGTACTTTACGAAGCATTTGGCGAACCATTACCTCGATATGTTTATCCCCGATTTCTACCCCTTGCATACGGTATACTTTTTGTACTTCCTTCAACAGATACTCTTGAACTGTTGATACATCTTTTACTTTTAATAATTGTTTTGGATCGATAGAACCTTCTGTAAGAGTTTGCCCAGGAATAATCTCGTCACCTAACTGCACTTTTAAACGTGAGTTATAAGGCGCTTGATATTTACGTGTTTCCACGTTACCTTGAACAGTAATTTCTTTAAGACCTTCACGAATCTCTTCGATTTCTGACACTTGACCTGAGATTTCAGAAATCACGGATTGACCTTTCGGATTACGTGCTTCGAAAATCTCTTGGATACGTGGAAGACCTTGAGTGATATCGTTTCCGGCAACCCCACCTGTATGGAAAGTACGCATTGTTAACTGTGTACCTGGCTCACCGATAGATTGAGCAGCGATAATACCAACCGCTTCCCCAACTTCTACCTCTTCACCCGTTGCTAAGTTCATACCGTAACATTTTTTACATACGCCATGTTTTGTATTACATGTGAATGCTGAACGAATTGTAATTTCTTCAATGCCCGCTTCTTCAATTACACGCGCTACATCTTGAGTAATTAGTCCGTCACGTTCTAAAATGACTTCGCCCGTTTGTGGATGACGAATTGTTTTCTTCCCATAACGACCTACAATACGCTCATCTAATCCTTCAATTAGTTCGTTACCTTCCATTAAGGCACCGATTAGTAAACCACGGTCAGTTCCACAGTCATCTTCGCGGACGATAACATCTTGTGCTACATCTACTAAACGACGAGTTAAGTAACCTGAATCGGCAGTTTTCAGTGCTGTATCAGCAAGACCTTTACGCGCACCGTGAGTAGAGATAAAGTACTCTAATACTGTTAAACCTTCACGGAATGAAGATTTGATTGGTAACTCGATAATACGACCAGCCGGGTTGGCCATCAGACCACGCATACCAGCAAGCTGTGTAAAGTTCGATGCGTTACCACGCGCTCCTGAATCAGACATCATGAAGATCGGGTTCGTTTTTTGTAGAGAGTTCATTAACTTGCCTTGGATCGTATCTTTAGCTGCAGACCAACTAGAAATAACTCGGTCATAACGCTCTTCTTCCGTGATTAAACCACGACGGAATTGCATCATTACTTTATCTACCTTTTGTTGCGCTTCTTCTAAGATGACACCTTTATCTGGTAATACCACAATATCCGATACACCTACTGTGATACCAGCGCGCGTAGAGTATTTGAAACCTAAGTCTTTCATACGGTCAAGCATTTTAGATGTCTCAGTAATATGGAATCGTTTAAATACTTCAGCAATGACATTTCCTAAGAATTTCTTACGGAATGGATCCACTGGTGGAACAGAAGCAAAGTATTTACTTAAAACTGCACGACGTTGAGCTTCGATTTGTTCTGCTTCAGAAAGTTCACTGTACCCTTCAGTCGCTTCAATATCTTTTTGTAGTTCTTCATCGATTGTTAAATTAACGAAATAATTCTCAGGCGTTTTTTGCTCTAAGTTCACATCAGTTGGTTCATTGATGTAAGGGAATGATTTAGGAAGAATTTCGTTGAAAATTACCTTACCAACTGTTGTTAATAGGAACATATTGTTTTGTTCTTCAGTAAACGTCGGGTTATTTAAAGAACTTGCTTTAATTGCAATACGTGAATGTAAATGTACATGACCGTTTTGATATGCGATTAATACTTCATCATGACCATAGAAAATTGAACCTTCACCTACAGCACTTTCACGCTCAAGCGTTAAGTAATAGTTACCTAATACCATATCTTGAGATGGAGTTACTACTGGTTTACCATCTTTAGGGTTCAGGATGTTTTGAGCAGCTAACATAAGTAAACGTGCCTCTGCTTGCGCTTCTGCTGATAAAGGAACGTGAACCGCCATTTGGTCACCATCGAAGTCAGCGTTGTAAGCTGTACATACTAGTGGGTGAAGACGAATTGCACGGCCTTCTACTAATGTAGGCTCGAATGCTTGAATACCAAGACGGTGAAGAGTCGGTGCACGGTTAAGTAATACCGGATGCTCACGAATTACATCTTCTAAAACGTCCCATACTTCATTGTGCATACGCTCAATTTTACGTTTTGCACTCTTAATGTTATGAGCAAGGCCTCGTTCTACTAATTCTTTCATTACGAAAGGCTTGAATAGTTCGATTGCCATTTCTTTTGGAAGACCACATTGGTACATTTTTAAGTTTGGACCTACTACGATAACCGAACGACCAGAGTAGTCAACACGTTTACCAAGTAAGTTTTGACGGAAACGACCTTGTTTACCTTTCAGCATATGTGAAAGTGATTTTAACGGACGGTTACCAGGACCAGTTACCGGACGACCACGACGACCGTTATCGATTAATGCATCGACAGCTTCTTGTAGCATACGTTTTTCGTTTTGTACGATAATGCTCGGAGCACCAAGGTCTAATAAACGTTTTAAGCGGTTGTTACGGTTAATTACACGACGGTAAAGATCATTTAAGTCAGAAGTTGCAAAACGACCACCATCTAATTGCACCATTGGACGAAGCTCTGGCGGAATAACAGGAAGTACGTCTAGAATCATCCATTCAGGTTTGTTACCAGAGTGACGGAATGATTCTACTACTTCAAGGCGTTTGATCGCACGAGTACGACGTTGACCTTGCGCAGTTTTTAACTCTTCTTTTAATGTAACTGTTTCGTCTTCAAGATCTAGTTTTTCAAGTAGTCTTTTGATTGCTTCTGCGCCCATTGCTGCTTCGAAACCGGTACCAAATTTTTCACGGTATGCACGGTATTCTTTTTCAGAAAGAAGATCTTTGAAGCCTAAAGCTGTTGCCCCCGGCTCGATTACTACATAAGAAGCAAAGTAAATTACTTCTTCTAACGATCGTGGAGACATATCTAAGATAAGTCCCATACGGCTCGGAATTCCCTTGAAGTACCAAATGTGAGAAACAGGTGCTGCTAACTCGATGTGTCCCATGCGTTCACGACGTACTTTTGCACGTGTAACTTCCACTCCACAACGATCACAAACTACACCTTTATAGCGTACACGTTTGTATTTACCACAGTGACATTCCCAGTCTTTAGTTGGTCCAAAAATACGTTCACAGAAAAGACCATCTTTTTCTGGTTTTAATGTACGGTAGTTGATTGTTTCAGGTTTTTTAACCTCACCATAAGACCAAGAACGAATCTTGTCTGGAGAAGCTAAACCGATTTTCATATATTCAAATTCATTAACATCTATCAAGGAGCCTACCTCCCTTTAGTATAAGTCCTCTAACGACTTTTCCGTAGCTCGACAATCAATGGCAAAAAAAGCTTAAACTAGACCAGATTAAACTTTTTTTGCATGAAATTCATGTTTTAATTTTTTATGCAAGAAAATCGGGCAGGGCATATACCTGCCCGATTTTATTTGAAATTATTACTCAAATGACTCTACTGGGACTTCTTCTTTCTCAGTAGGTACGATATTTAAAGCATCAGCTGGTTGAAGCTCTTCTTCGTCATCTAAATCACGAAGCTCTACTTCTTCATCGTTGATTGTTAGCATTTTAACATCCATACCTAAAGATTGAAGTTCTTTAATTAATACTTTGAATGATTCTGGAACACCTGGTTCTGGAACACTTTCACCTTTAACGATGGCTTCATATGTTTTCACACGACCTACAACGTCATCCGATTTTACAGTTAAAATCTCTTGAAGTGTGTAAGCAGCACCGTATGCTTCAAGTGCCCAAACCTCCATCTCACCGAAACGTTGCCCACCAAACTGAGCTTTACCACCCAATGGCTGTTGCGTAACTAATGAGTAAGGTCCAGTTGAACGTGCGTGAAGTTTATCATCAACCATGTGGGCAAGTTTGATCATGTACATGATCCCTACTGATACACGGTTGTCGAATGGCTCACCTGAACGTCCATCATAAAGAATTGTTTTACCGTCACGGTTCATACCAGCTTCTTCCATCGTTTCCCATACATCCGCTTCATTGGCACCATCGAATACTGGTGTTGCCATATGAATACCTAAGTAACGAGAAGCCATACCTAAGTGTAGCTCTAGCACTTGTCCGATGTTCATACGAGAAGGTACCCCAAGTGGGTTAAGCATGATATCTACTGGCGTGCCGTCTGGCATGAATGGCATATCTTCTTCCGGTAAGATACGAGAGATAACCCCTTTGTTACCATGTCGTCCGGCCATTTTGTCCCCAACGCGGATTTTACGCTTTTGAACAATATAAGCACGTACTAATTGGTTAACGCCTGGTGGTAATTCGTCGCCATCTTCACGGTTGAATACTTTAACGTCAAGGATAATACCGCCAGCTCCGTGTGGTACACGAAGTGAAGTATCACGGACTTCACGTGCTTTTTCACCGAAAATTGCATGTAATAAACGTTCTTCAGCAGTTAATTCAGTAACCCCTTTAGGAGTAACTTTACCTACTAGAATATCACCATCACGAACTTCCGCACCGATACGGATAATACCGCGATCGTCTAGGTTACGAAGTGCATCCTCACCTACGTTTGGAATGTCACGCGTGATTTCTTCTGGTCCAAGCTTTGTATCACGAGACTCTGATTCATATTCTTCAATATGAACAGATGTATATACGTCATCTTTCACAAGACGCTCACTCATGATTACAGCATCCTCATAGTTAAAGCCATCCCATGTCATGAAAGCAACAAGTACGTTACGCCCAAGTGCAAGTTCTCCGCGTTCCATAGATGGACCGTCAGCTAAAATGTCACGAGGCTTCACGCGATCGCCAACTTTAACGATTGGGCGTTGGTTATATGAAGTACCTTGGTTTGAACGAATGAATTTTTGTAATTTATAGTTTGTTAAATCGCCTTTAACTTCTTTACCGTCAACGATTTCGATACGACGTACGCGGATTGAACGAGCTTCTACATGCTCAACAATACCATCATATTTCGCAACAACCGCTGCACCTGAGTCACGAGCGTCTACATGTTCCATACCAGTACCAACGAATGGTGCTTCTGGGTTTAATAAAGGAACCGCTTGACGTTGCATGTTTGCTCCCATTAGCGCACGGTTTGAGTCATCGTTTTCTAAGAACGGAATACATGCAGTGGCAGCAGATACTACTTGTTTAGGAGATACGTCCATGTAGTCAATACGGTCTTTGTTGAATACAGTGTTATCACCACGGAAACGTCCAACGACTTCTTCGTTAGCGAATGCACCCTCTTCAGTTAAAATCGAGTTGGCTTGAGCTACTACGTAGTTATCTTCTTCATCAGCAGTTAAATAATCGATACGATCAGTCACTAAACCAGTTTCCGGATCCACGCGACGGTAAGGTGTTTCGATAAAGCCGAATTTATTTACTTTTGCAAACGATGATAACGAGTTGATAAGACCAATGTTTGGTCCCTCAGGCGTTTCAATCGGACACATACGACCATAGTGAGAATAGTGAACGTCACGTACTTCCATACCAGCACGCTCACGTGTTAAACCACCAGGCCCTAATGCAGATAGACGACGCTTATGCGTTAATTCTGCTAGTGGGTTTGTTTGGTCCATGAATTGAGATAATTGAGAGCTACCAAAGAACTCTTTAATTGACGCAATTACAGGACGAATGTTAATTAATTGTTGTGGCACGATTGCAGCTGTGTCATTAATCGACATACGCTCACGTACTACACGCTCCATACGAGATAATCCGATACGGAATTGGTTTTGCAGAAGCTCACCAACAGAACGTAAACGACGATTACCTAAATGGTCAATATCATCCGTGTTCCCAACACCATATAATAAGTTAAAGAAATATGATACAGAAGCAATTACGTCAGCTGGCGTAATATTCTTCACTTCTTCATCAATATAAGCATTGGAAATAACGTTAATTTCTTTTTGCGCTTCATCATTAGGTGCATAGATTTTAATTGATTGGATTGTAACATCGTCTTCTAATACGCCACCTACTTGAGATAGTGTACGGAAGCCTACACCTGCCTCTAAATAAGGAATTAACTTATCTAGTGTACGACGGTCTAATAACGTTCCTTGTTCTACTAAAATTTCACCTGTTTCAGAATCAACAATTGTTTCTGCAATCGTTTGGTTGAACAAACGATTTTTGATGTGAAGCTTTTTGTTCATTTTGTAACGACCAACATTCGCTAAATCATAGCGTTTCGCGTCAAAGAAACGAGAATACAATAAGTTTTTCGCACTTTCAACTGTAGGTGGTTCACCCGGACGTAGACGCTCATAGATTTCAAGAAGCGCTTTTTCAGTGCTTTCTGTGTTGTCCTTTTCAAGCGTGTTACGTAAGAACTCGTTGTCACCAACGATGTCTAAAATCTCTTGATCTGATCCGAAACCTAATGCACGTAACAGAACAGTTACAGGAAGTTTACGCGTACGATCAATACGTACGTATACTACATCCTTTGCATCTATTTCATATTCAAGCCAAGCACCACGGTTAGGAATTACTGTAGCGCCAAAGCCTTTTTTACCGTTTTTGTCAGTTTTATCATGGAAGTAAACACTAGGAGAACGAACTAACTGTGAAACGATAACGCGCTCAGCACCGTTAATAATAAACGTACCCGTTTCCGTCATTAATGGGAAATCACCCATAAAGACGTCTTGCTCTTTTACTTCATCTGTTTCTTTGTTGTACAAACGTACTTTTACACGCAGTGGTGCAGCATAAGTTACGTCACGTTCTTTACACTCATCTACATCATACTTAGGATCTCCTAATGTATAGTCGACGAATTCAAGTGAAAGATTACCTGTAAAATCTTCGATTGGAGAAATGTCGTGGAACATCTCGCGCAATCCTTCTTCAAGGAACCACTCATAAGATGCTGTTTGGATCTCGATTAAATTCGGAAGTTCCAGCACCTCACTAATACGCGCAAAACTTCTACGCTGACGGTGTTGTCCGTACTGAACTAGTTGACCTGTCAACTCATTCACCCCTCAATAAAGCGATAATAGGTCTTTGCAAAATCACCCAAATAGTGTATGATTTCGAAAGACAAAAAGAAAACGAGTCTTTTGTAAGATCTCATTTTCGGTTAAACTAAACTTATTCTTGGTGAGTATACCCAGAAAAACTTGTTAATAATACAAAAGGGCACACGACCTCAAAATAATAATTTTGCATTTTATTATGTTATCATAGTCGATTTGTCAAGTCAATATTTTATATGAATCTTACTTATTTCTTCGCTCGTATGATCCAATATCCTTTTTTCTTCTCAACAACATCTACTTCTGCAAAAATTTCTTCTAAATGACTTACTGTCGATGGAGCACCTTGCTTCTTCTGAATCACGACCCAAAGTTCTCCGTCTTCTACTAACAAATCAAAAGCACCATCATAAAATTTAAAGACAGTATCTTTACCTGCACGAATTGGCGGGTTTGTTAGGATTGCCGCAGCCTTTGTTCCCTGTTCTACCGAAGAAAGTCCATCGCTTTCAAAAATACGTACATTTTGAACCCCGTTAACCTGTGCATTTTTTTGCGACAAAGTAATTGCACGCGTATTGATATCCATCATATGCACTTCACGCTCTGGGTTCGCTTTCGCAATTGATAACCCAATTGGTCCATAGCCACAGCCCACATCAAGTAAAACACCGTCTACTTTTGGCATTTCAAACGCGTCAATTAATACACGGGAGCCAAAATCTACTTCGCTTTTACTAAACACGCCCGCATCTGTTTCAAATGTAAACGTATTTCCTAGTAAAGTAAATTTCCATTGGCGCGGTTTACTCTCAGTTTGAGGCTTATTTGAATAATAATGTTCAGACATAAACACGCCTCCACACATAACTTAGAAAGGCGCAACTTGCCCCAAATAGAGCGAGTTAACGTTCTTTCTTATGCAGTTAAGAAATTACTTAACTGCTAAAATGAAGAAAAGCTCGTCAAAAGAGACGAGCTTTTCTTATTTACAGATGTAAGTAATAATTACTTAACTTCTACAGATGCGCCAACTTCTTCAAGTTTAGCTTTAATTGTTTCTGCTTCATCTTTAGAAATACCTTCTTTAAGAGCTTTAGGAGCGTTGTCTACAACTTCTTTAGCTTCTTTAAGACCTAAACCAGTGATTTCACGCACTGCTTTGATTACTTTAATTTTTTCTGCACCAGCAGATGCTAATACTACGTCAAACTCAGTTTTTTCTTCAACTGCTGCAGCACCGCCAGCAACTACAGCTACAGGAGCTGCTGCTGTTACACCGAATTCTTCTTCGATAGCTTTTACTAAATCGTTTAATTCTAGAACTGTCATAGCTTTGATAGCTTCTAAGATTTGCTCATTGTTCATTTTAATTTCCTCCTATTGGATGTTTTATGGTTTGTTAGGCGATTACGCCATATTTTGAAGTTGGGATGCGAAAATTACGCGCCTTGCTCTTCTTTTTGTTCTGCAACAGCTTTTGTTGCAAGCGCGAAGTTGCGCATTGGAGCTTGAAGTACAGATAAAAGCATAGATAGTAGACCTTCGCGAGATGGAAGTTCTGCAAGAGCTTTAACATCTTCAACAGATGCGATTGTACCTTCGATGATACCAGCTTTAATTTCTAACGCTTCGTTTTTCTTAGCGAATTCGTTAATAATTTTTGCTGGAGCTACTACGTCTTCGTTAGAGAACGCAACAGCGTTTGGACCAGTTAAGAATTCGTTGATACCTTCAATACCTGCGATTTCAGTAGCACGGCGAGTTAAAGTATTTTTGTAAACTTTGAACTCAACACCAGCTTCGCGAAGTTGTTTACGTAATTCTGTAACTTGAGCTACAGTTAAACCACGATAGTCAACAACTACTACTGAAGCAGCAGCTTCGAATTTACCAGCGATTTCTTGTACTTGAACTGATTTAGTTTCAATTGCTTTGCTCATGATGACACCTCCTATTAGAATGAGTCATTTATACCGACAAAAGAAAAGCCTCTATATCTGAATAGACATAGAGGCTGAAAGTCATCATCTTAAAAAGAATCCGAATTCCGATGTCCTCGGTAGGATCATTAAGTGACAAGTCACTCCTACTGTCTACGGTACAAATGGATGATTCACAACAGCATCCATCTTACCAAGTAAGCGGGTGTGTTGTCAACTAATTTATTTCATTAGTGAATTCACTAAAAAATAACGTTTTATTATTTATTTACTACGCTAGAAGCATCAACTTTAACAGCCGGCCCCATTGTTGTAGTTAAGTTTACTGACTTCATGTAAGTACCTTTTGCTGCAGCTGGTTTAGCTTTAGCTACTACATCAAATACTGCTAAGAAGTTTTCTACTAATTTTTCTGTTTCGAAAGAAACTTTACCGATAGGAGCGTGGATGATACCAGCTTTTTCAGCGCGGTACTCTACTTTACCAGCTTTGATTTCTTCGATAGCTTTCGTTACGTCGAAAGTAACTGTACCAGTTTTAGGGTTTGGCATTAAACCTTTTGGTCCTAATACGCGACCTAATTTACCAACTTCACCCATCATATCAGGAGTAGCTACGATTACATCGAAATCAAACCAACCTTGTTGGATTTTTTGGATGTATTCAGCATCGCCTACATAATCAGCGCCAGCTGCTTCTGCTTCTTTAAGTTTTTCACCTTTAGCGAATACTAAAACTTTTTGAGTTTTACCAGTACCGTGTGGAAGTACTACTGCACCACGGATTTGTTGGTCGTTTTTACGAGTATCGATTCCAAGTTTGAAAGCTACTTCTACAGTTGCGTCGAAGTTTACTGTGCTTGTTTTTTGTGCTAAAGCTACTGCTTCTTCTACTGAGTATAGAGTTGCACGGTCTACTAATTTAGCTGCATCTTGCAGTTTTTTACCTTTTTTAGCCATTATAATTTCCTCCTTGATTGTGGTTATAGCGGATTTTACCTCCCACGAATAAAGGTTGCGCACCCAAATAAGAGTGCAGCAACCTTCCAAAAACAAAAGCATCATCAAGTCTTGAAGATGGGATTAGTCTTCGATAACGATACCCATGCTTCGCGCAGTACCTTCAACCATTAACATAGCAGCTTCAACTGAAGCAGCGTTAAGGTCTGGCATTTTTTGTTCAGCGATTTCGCGAACTTTATCACGTTTAACCGTTGCGACTTTATTACGGTTTGGTTCACCAGATCCAGATTGGATACCAGCTGCTACTTTAAGTAACACTGCTGCAGGTGGAGTTTTTGTAATGAAAGTAAATGAACGATCTTCGAATACTGAAATTTCAACTGGAATAATAAGACCAGCTTGATCAGCAGTACGAGCGTTGAATTCTTTACAGAATCCCATAATGTTAACACCGGCTTGACCTAATGCAGGACCAACTGGCGGTGCTGGGTTTGCTTTTCCAGCAGGGATTTGAAGTTTTACAACTTTAATAACTTTTTTAGCCACGAGACACACCTCCTTAAGTCCGTGATGTGGTAATTGGGTTGCCCCTCCCACTCAATATCTGTTCGTCAGCTAACTTGCCGATAACATTAAAAATAAATTATCATATCAGATACCAAACGAATGACAGTCTGACCTATGAAATGATAACACTTTTAAAGTGTATAATCAAGCAGAAATAATTCTATAATTTACGAATTTGTTCAAAGTCAAGTTCCATTTTTGTTTCGCGCCCAAACATATCAACGCTTACTTTCACTTTTGCATTTTCAATATCAATTTCATGGATACGTCCTTGGAAGTGCGCAAACGGTCCTTCAAGTACTTCAACAACCTCATCCACTGAAAAGTGAATTTCACCTTGTTTAGTTTCAGTCATACCCATTTGTTCTAATAGGCGATCTGCTTCTTCTGGAAGTAATGGTGTTGGTTTAACACCGCCGCCTGAAGAACCGATAAATCCAGTTACACCTGGTGTATTACGTACAACATACCAAGCATCGTCTGTCATGATTAGTTCAACTAATACATAACCTGGGAATACTTTACGCATTACTGTACGCTTTTTACCATCTTCTTTTACATCAATTTCTTCTTGTTCAGCAACGATGACACGGAAGATTTTATCTTGCATCCCCATCGTTTCAACACGCTTTTCAAGGTTTGCTTTTACTCGGTTTTCATAACCTGAATAAGTATGAACTACATACCAATTTTTCTCCATATTAGGCAGGACTAATCGTCCGTCCCTCCTTCACTTATAAAATGTGAGAGGTATTTTTTCAATACTCCATCACAAAACCATTAAAAAATAATATCCATCGAACATAGCTTCCGAAAACGAACCTCGTAGACCGAATGCTGCACGTTGGCTAAAATTGTAAGCTACAAAAACAACTGAAAAAACCCGTTACTTGGCATGGACGGGCTATTTCAAAAATATTAACATTATGCTGATTATATTTCTAAGAACCAACGGAATAATTCTGAAATTCCTAAATCAACTAGCACAAAAAATAGAGCCATAATAACAACTGTAGAAACTACTACAACTGTATACTTCGTTAGCTCTTTACTTTTTGGCCAGCTTGTTTTTCTCATCTCTGCGCCAACTTCATGCAGAAAGTTTGTAATCTTGCCCATTCTAGCCTAACCTCCGAACAAATGGTTTTTCTATGTTTAAATCATTTATAACGTCTGCTTATGCACTGTATGTTCATTGCAATGTGAGCAAAACTTTTTCAATTCAAGACGCATTGTTGCTCCCTCTTTAGCAGGAAGTGTATAGTTTCTTGAGCCACATTTCTCACAACTTAGAACGACTTTTTTTGCCATTCGAATCACCTTTTTCGGCAGTTTGTCTTTTAAAGACTAACACCTAATAATCATACTGTCAACAAGCGTAGCAATGCCTCAACTCATTTCTCCGATTTCCAAATGACGCTCCAATTTACGCTTTACACGTTGCAACGCATTATCAATCGACTTTACGTGCCGATTCAATTCTTCAGAAATTTCATTATAGGATTGGCCTTCCAAATAGCGCTCTAATACTTGCTGTTCTAGCTCACTTAGCACCTCGCTCATTTTTTGCTCAAGGTGACTATATTCTTCACGGTTAATCATTAAGTATTCCGGATTTTCAGAGATTGGACTCGTAATAATATCCATTAATGTTCGTTCGGACTCTTCATCATAAATCGGTTTGTCTAAAGAGACGTACGAATTTAACGGAATATGCTTTTGACGCGTTGCTGTTTTAATCGCCGTAATAATTTGCCGCGTAATACATAACTCCGCAAATGCACGGAACGAAGACAGCTTGTCTCCTCTAAAGTCCCGAACGGCTTTATATAAACCAATCATACCTTCTTGGACAATGTCTTCCTTATCCGCACCAATCAAAAAATAAGACCTTGCCTTCGCTTTCACAAAAAGTCGATACTTTGTAATCAAAAAATCCAACGCATCGGCATTGCCTAGATGCACCTGCTCAATAAGTTGTTCATCTGAAAATTGTTCAAACTGCTGTATGACTTGTATCTTCTCACTTTTAAGCAACGGACTCACCTCGGCTACGCCAGAATCATTAGGGATAGTATAACTTAATTGGTAAATACGGGCAACGAGTTATTTCATGCCCCTTCTCCATTTCTCGAACGCTAATTCAACATCTCTTGATAATCTAATTCGTGAAGCGGGTTTTTCGACCTGTGATAATTTTACCTTTGAAGATATCCTTGATTGAATGATTTGCATCTCAATTTCTAACTCACGCGCCGATTTTCGAAGGGCACCATGTCCAAATACAACGTTTTGCTCCGTCATATCCGACGTCGCTACATGGATTTGTACTTTTCTACCCTTCAATTCAGTGGAAAGTTTTTCAATACGTTCATCTGCCGTTTCGTTTTTACGTGTATAAATAACTTCCACCGCATGTTGAACGTATAACTGCTCAGTGCCCGGTACTAAATGTGCATCAAATACAACGACGACGCGCCAACCTGTATCCGCTTTATATTCTGCCATAAGCTCGATCAAACGGTCACGCGCATCTTCGAAATGGTCATCACGTAATGACCGGAGCTCTTTCCAAGCACCGATCATATTATAGCCGTCTACTAGCAAAATATTTTGCATCACACTTATCCGTTAACTTCTTGTCGCTTACGGTACACTTCATACATAAGTAACGCTGCTGCTACTGACGCATTTAACGAAGTAACATGACCAACCATTGGCAAGTGGTAAAGGAAATCACATTTATCTTTTAAGAGACGGCTCATGCCCTTGCCTTCACTTCCAATAATAAGCGCAAGTGGTAATGTCGCATCCATCTTGCGGTAGTCTGCTGAACCTTTTGCATCTGTACCCGCAATCCAAACGCCACGGTCCTTTAGCTCGTCCACTGTTTGCGCTAAATTCGTTACACGTACAACCGGCACGTGCTCAATTGCTCCTGTAGAGGATTTTGCAACAACCGCCGTTAAACCAACTGCACGGCGCTTCGGAATGATAATGCCATGCGCCCCAATTGCATCTGCTGTACGCATAATGGAACCTAAGTTATGCGGGTCTTCTAACTCATCTAAAATTAAAAAGAACGGGTCTTCACTTTTTTCTTTCGCTGCTGCGAATAAATCGTCTAGCTGGGCATAATCATATGCCGCAACGGACGCTACGATCCCTTGATGATTAGCATCTGTTAGCTGATCAACCTTTTTCTTCGGGACAAATTGTACAAGGACTCCACGTTCACGTGCTAAATCCAGCAATTCGTTAATACCCGCTTTTTTAACCCCTTCGCCAATCCATACTTTATTAATTTCACGACCTGAACGAAGTGCTTCTAATACCGGATTTTTACCTGCGATCATTTCTCCATTTTGTTCTTCCGCCATTTCATGACACTCCTTTTGATTCTTCAATGATTTCAATTGCGTAATCAATTATTTCATTTACGCGGTCTAGTTGTTTCGTTAGGAATAGACTACCTAATACCGCCTCAAAGCCTGAGCTATTACGGTAAGTTCGTACGTCTGTATTTTTCGGAACAGAGCCCGATTTCGCATTGCGCCCACGACGGAATACAGCGAGCTCCTCTTCCGTTAAAAATTGTACATCTATTAAGCGATGCATAATCATGGACTGTGCTTTTGCTGATACATAACTTGTCGCCTCTTTATGCAGCGCATTCGGCTTTACGCCTCCTGATAACAGCAGGTGTTCACGAATGCGCTGCTCTAAAACTGCGTCACCCATATATGCGAGTGCGAGTGCATTTAACTGTTTTACATCTTGTGTTCGAAGCTTATGCATATTACTGTCCTCGTTTCCAGCGTGTCCCTTGACGAGTGTCTTCAAGTACAATATCCATGCTCAGTAGTTGGTCACGAATTTCATCAGAACGTGCAAAATCACGGTTTTTACGTGCTGTGTTACGCTCAACAATTAACGCTTCGATTTCTTCATCTAATAAACCCGCTTCTACCGCTACTTGAATTCCAAGGACCTCACCAATAGTATCAAATGTAACTAAGAATGCCTGCAGTACAGTTACATCTGTATTGCTTTCGTTTAAGTAAATGTTCGCAATACGTGACAGATCGAATAATACTGAAATCGCGTTCGCTGTATTGAAATCATCATTCATCGCCTCTTCAAACTGTACTTTTGCCGTGGCAATTTTTTCTAACCAATCATTGCTACCATCTGCTAAGCTTGCCGTTGTCGTTAAACGGTGCTGCACATTGGCATAGGCTGTACGAATTCGTTCTAACCCCACACGAGCCGATTCAACTAAATCTTGAGCAAAGTTAATCGGATGACGGTAATGTACAGATAGCATGAAGAAACGCAGGACTTGCGGATCAATTTGCTTGCGGATGTCATTAACTAATACAAAATTACCAAGAGATTTAGACATTTTTTCGTTATCAATATTAATGTACCCGTTATGCATCCAGTAACGTGCGAATTCTTTATTATTATGCGCTTCTGATTGCGCGATTTCATTTTCATGGTGAGGGAATGTTAAATCCTGCCCACCCGCATGAATATCAATTGTGTCTCCTAAATGTTCACGTGCCATAACCGAACACTCGATATGCCAGCCTGGGCGTCCATCCCCCCAAGGAGATGCCCAAAATACTTCGCCTGGTTTTACAGCCTTCCAAAGCGCGAAGTCTAGAGGGTCTTCTTTTTTCTCACCCGCTTCAATTCGTGCCCCTACTTTCAAATCATCAATTGATTGATGTGATAGTTTACCGTAGCCGTCAAATTTACGCGTACGGTAATAGACATCGCCTTGTGATTCATATGCATAACCTTTTTCAATTAGAACCCCAATAAAGGTAATAATGTCATCCATATGATCAGTTACTCGTGGATGAGCGTCTGCTTTTTTACAACCCAGTGCTGTAATATCTTCAAAATAAGCACCGATGAAACGTTCCGTTAACTCAAATACTTCCTCACCAAGCTCGTTTGCTGCTTTAATAATTTTGTCATCTACATCTGTAAAATTTGATACGAATTTCACATGATAGCCTGCGTATTGTAAGTAGCGGCGTACTGTATCATAGACAATAACTGGACGAGAATTTCCGATATGAATATAGTTATAAACAGTTGGTCCACATACATACATTTTTACTTTGCCTTCTTCTAACGGAATGAAAGGCTCCTTTTGTCTTGTTAACGAGTTAAAAATTTGAATACTCATTTGCTGCTCTCCTTTTGTAATCGTGTAATTTCTTGTTGTACTAGTTGTAAGGATTTCTCTAAGTAATCACAGCGATCTCCCATTGGGTCAGGGAAATTTTGATGATCTAATTTCCCCTTATTTTCTAAGCAAATACCGTCTTTTATAACGACCTTGCCCGGGATGCCAACAACCGTTGCATTTTGCGGCACATCTTTTAACACAACAGACCCTGCCCCTACTTTACTATTTTCACCGACAGTAATCGAGCCAAGTACTTTCGCACCCGTCGCCACAAGTACATTATTTTCTAAAGTCGGGTGACGTTTCCCCTTTTCTTTTCCCGTACCACCTAGCGTAACACCTTGGTAAAGAGTGACATCATCACCAATCTCACATGTTTCCCCAATAACCACACCCATACCATGATCAATAAAGAAACGACGACCTATTACTGCACCTGGGTGAACTTCAATGCCTGTAAAGAAGCGACTGACTTGTGAAATACAACGTGCAATAAAGTAAAATTTTCTTTTGAAAAACCAATGTGCAATGCGGTGTGACCAAGTAGCATGTAAGCCTGAATACGTTAAAACGACTTCTAATACGCTACGTGCAGCAGGATCATTTTCAAAAATAGTCGCTACATCTTCCCTCATTCGTTTAAACATCAACCAACCTTCTCTCTTTTTTGATTTCCCCAAAATCAGAAAGACACATCTCACCCAAAAAGCGTGAGCTAATTTCCTTTATTATGCGGTTAAGAACGTTCTTCTTTCTTAACCATAAAAAAAACGTCCCCGCCACCTCATTAAAGGTGACAGAGACGCTTGTTTGCGCGGTTCCACTCTGGTTGAGGGCATACACCCTCCTCTCAAAAGTCCAATAACGTGGACGAACCGACTTAGCCTACTTCATTTCAACTAAGTACTCAAAGGTGCATTTCTGTTTTGCCTGGGCTCAGACCACTTTCAGCCGGTGATGGTCCTCTCTAAAGAGCATGCGCCACATACTTCTCCTTCTCAACGCGTTTTAATTATGTGCAATGTAAATTCATTTTACATAAATTTTCTGAAAAAACAAAGTTTTTTCTCTTCTGGGCATTTTCGCCACATTCTCGAAGCCGCTTTGATCCCTCGGGCGAAAGTTGAAAACCCACTTTCACTTCGGACTTTCCATCGCTTATCAGATGTAAAAAGGCGCAAATGCACTATTAATTATTACTTAGCGTATTTTTCTACTCGTGCAATTGCTTTTTCTTGACCAATTAACGCGATCGAATTCGGTAATTCTGGGCCATGTGTTTGACCAGTTGTTACAACACGGATTGGCATGAATAAGTTTTTCCCTTTATGACCTGTTTCTTTTTGCACTGCTTTAATCGCCGCTTTAATCGAATCTGCATCAAATGACTCTAATACTTCAAGTTGTTTTTTGAATGAAGCCATTACTTCTGGAACTTGCTCACCAGCTAATACTTCGTTTGCCTCTTCATCATATTCGATTTCATCTACGAAGAATAGGCTAGATAATTCCACGATTTCTGCACCAAAGCTCATTTGCTCATGGTAAAGACCAATTACATCAGCAGCCCATGCATATTGCTCTGCAGAAAGTTCTTCTGGTAAAAGACCTGCTTTTTGTAAGTGCGGCAAGGCAAGTGCCACTACATTTTCACGAGATAATGTTTTAATATATTGGTTATTCATCCAAGTAAGCTTTGTTTTATCAAACATCGATGGTGATTTAGAAAGGCGTTTTTCATCAAATAATTGGATGAATTCTTCTTTCGAAAAGATTTCATCCTCCCCTTCTGGAGACCAACCAAGTAAACCAAAGAAGTTGAACATCGCTTCTGGTAAGAAACCAAGGTCTTTATATTGCGCAACGAACTGAATAATTGTTTCGTCACGTTTTGATAATTTTTTGCGGTCTTCGTTCACGATTAATGTCATGTGACCGTACGCTGGATATTCCCAACCAAATGCATCAAAGATCATCATTTGTTTTGGTGTGTTTGATAAATGTTCTTCCCCACGGAATACGTGTGAAATTTCCATGAAGTGATCATCAAGAACAACCGCATAGTTGTAAGTTGGAATACCGTTCGCTTTAACGAGCACCCAGTCACCGATATCTTTTGACTCGAATGTAACCTCACCGCGTACTAGGTCATTGAATTTATAAGTTGTATTTTCTGGAACAGCCATACGAATAGTGTATGCTTCGCCAGCAGCTTCTTTCGCCGCAACTTCTTCAGCCGATAAATGACGACAAGTACCATCATAAGTTGGTGCTGCTACGCCGTTTGCTTTTTGCGCTTCACGAGCTGCTTCTAATTTTTCTGAAGAACAGAAGCATTTATACGCTTGGCCAGCTTCCAACATTTTTTCTGCATGCTCTTTATAAATATCTAAGCGCTCCATTTGGCGGTACGGTGCGTATGGACCACCGATATCAATTGATTCATCTGGTGTAATACCTAACCAACGTAAGTTATCCAGCT
This sequence comes from Solibacillus sp. FSL H8-0538, assembly GCF_038003525.1. NCBI lineage: Bacteria > Bacillati > Bacillota > Bacilli > Caryophanales > Caryophanaceae > Solibacillus > Solibacillus sp. FSL H8-0538. The sequence continues at coordinate 3,669,073 of NZ_JBBOPI010000001.1, forward strand.
GAGATGCCTCTCCACCTTCTACGTTGCGTTCGATGTCTGTATCCTCAATACGAACCACAAATGTTCCGTTATGGTGTTTTGCATATAAGTAATTGAATAACGCTGTGCGTGCTCCACCGATGTGTAAGAAACCCGTTGGAGATGGCGCATAACGTACGCGAACTTGTTTCGTCATAGTTAAATGCCTCCTAATTGTATCGTGCAAATTATTGTATATTTTGGCTACATAAGCCCTTTTACTTTAACTCCGTTCATTTTACCACTGTGTTTCATAGAATAAAAGTAGCGCATGCCAATGAATTTGGCACACGCAAGATTTTCAGACTTTATTTTTTGATTAATAAAATCGTTGCCATTGCAGCGATCCCTTCCTCACGACCAGTGAAGCCTAACTTTTCTGTCGTTGTCGCTTTCACATTCACTTGTGTGGGATCGGCATTTAATAACTCCGCAATGCGATTTTGCATTTGCCCAATATATGGCGCCATTTTCGGACGCTGTGCCATTATCGTGCAATCAACGTTACCAAGCACATAACCTTTATCCTCAACAATTTTCCAGATGTACGCAAGTAACTTTGCTGAATCTGCATCTTTCCATTCTGGGTCTGTATCAGGGAAGTGACGACCAATATCCCCTTCACCAATTGCGCCAAGTGCGGCATCTGTTACAGTATGTAGTAATACGTCTGCATCAGAGTGACCTAGTAAGCCGCGGTCATGGGGGATTTCAATTCCACCTAAAATTAATGGACGTCCTTCTGCAAAGGCATGAACGTCAAAACCTTGTCCAATACGAAACATACATATCCTCCTAGCGGCTACGATTCGCTAAAATCGCCTCACCGAATAATAAGTCTTCTTTAGTTGTCATTTTAACATTTTCATAGCTACTCTCAACAATGTGCACTTTGTGACCAAGTCGCTCTACTAACATTGCCTCGTCAGTACCGAGAAAACCAATCTTTTCCGCTACATCTGCCGCTTCTTTAATCAGATCAAACCGAAAAGCTTGCGGCGTTTGAATTACCCACAAACTTTCACGGTCGACTGTTTCAGTAATGACGCCTTCTGTCACCTTTTTCATCGTATCCTTCGCGCGCACACCCGCAATAGCAGCACCTTTTTCGTAAGCCGTCTGCGCTAAACGCACAATAATTTCTTGGGTAATAAATGGACGCGCAGCATCATGGACGAGTACAATGTCCACTTCTTTCATTTCTTTAATACATGAATGAACCGAATGCTGACGCTCCTCACCACCAGCTGGTAAACCTTTGACTTTCGTCATGCCGTACGCGGTGAGGAGCTCTTGGATAAATGTGCGCTCCTCTGGCTTTACTGCAAGCCAAATACCAGTACAATTAGCATCCTGTTCAAATACTGTGAGCGTATGAATTAAAATCGGACGGTCTTGTAATTGTAAAAATAATTTATTTTTCCCTGCCCCCATACGCTTACCGCTTCCGGCAGCAGGCAATACTACTTCATATCGCAAAAAATCCACTTCCTACTCTTTATACAGCTTTATCTTCTTTTGGTTTCGCGAAAATCATACGACCAGCAGACGTTTGCAGTACGCTCGTCACTGTTACGGTAATCGCTTGACCAATAAATGCGCGCCCACCTTCAACGACAATCATCGTACCATCATCTAAATAAGCAATACCTTGATTATGCTCTTTGCCGTCTTTTATGACAACCACCTGCATATCCTCTCCAGGAATAACAATCGGTTTAACAGCATTCGCTAAATCATTAATATTTAATACTTGTACTTGATGCAACTCACATACTTTATTTAAATTGAAATCATTCGTTAAAATTTGTGCATTCATTTTTTTGGCTAACCGCACAAGCTTTAAATCCACTTCCTGTATGTCTTCGAAATCAACTTCTGTAATAAGTACCTTTGACGCGCGCTCATCTTGCAGGCGCTTTAGTATGTCTAAGCCTCGGCGTCCACGAGTGCGTTTTAATGTATCCGATGAATCTGCAATATGCTGTAGCTCAGTTAATACAAACTGCGGTACAACAAGTGTCCCCTCAACAAAACCTGTTTCCGAAATATCCGCAATGCGCCCGTCAATAATTACACTCGTATCTAACAGTTTATACAACACCTTCTCTTCTTGCTGAGCAAGTGCTTCAGTGGCCTTCCGCTTAGCCGAAGATTTCGTTGAAAACATTTGTAATAACTCATCACGTTTCTTAAAACCTAGACGGAATCCTAAATACCCCGAAATAATGGTCAACGTAACCAGCACTAAATCAGTGACAACGGGAATCTCAATACGATTGATGCCAAATCCAATTAGAAACGCAACACTTAGTCCAATAATTAGACCAAGCGTACCAAATAGTAAATCACCCACCGGCAATTTAAACAGTGTATCTTCTAGCCATGTAATCAAACGCACACAATAATCAGACAATACGAATGACAACACAAATAAAATCGTTGCTCCTAGAGTTACCGAAATATATGGATTGTTGATCCAAGGATTAGATGATAAATTAATAAACTCGTATAATGGCGGTAAGAAAAGTAGACCTAACGCTCCCCCGATAAATAGAAATGCAACTTGAATTACCATTTTTAACATTGTTTTCACCTCCTATTTTAATTATACATAGTTACCTACTTATTGGCGATGTATAAACACGCGCTTCATAATAGTACAGAAGTTGAATTCATTTCTCAACCTTACGACAAAATATGCTGTTTTAAACAATATTTCTATAAAAATTCGTAATTTTAACAAATTTCGCTGCATAAAATTAATACAATAATTCTCCCTGGAATGAACTCCTTCTTGCAAAATGTCTTTATCATATAGTTAACATAAAAAATGTAGTATAAACTCCGTACATTTCAGATAAATGGCACAGTTTTACACATCTGTATTAGATTCTGCGCATAACAACACTTTTGCTACGCTAGCTTTGCTCTTTTGAGGAAGATTATCCGAATAAGCTGATTTATCCAAGCAGGTGTATTTGGAGAAGTACGACAAACGTCTGGTGATATCCGCTAACTCGGCGCCGTCTACATAGGGTATTTACCGTTTACCCTTTTCATGACAATTGGAGCGACCGAGACGAATAAAGTATTATTTACTCCCTTTGTGTTAATCGACTTTTTATTTTTCAGTCTAGCACTTAGCTTGATAGGCATAATGGCACATAACATTTGATTTCCATTACGAAACCCCTTCGCGATAATAAACTATTATTTTACCAGAAATTATACCCGTACATATCATTTATATGTCATCTATAAACAATCCAAAGTATTCTATATTTATAAAAATTATCACTACATTATTTAGGTACTACCCTATTTATAAAATTTCTTACCAAATGAAGAAAACACGTTAGAACGACAAGCATTCTAACGTGTTTTCAGCGCGATCGGCACTCTCGGTCCATGCATCATATACACAAGTTATAAATCATTGAAACACTGGCGTAGCGAATCGCTAATCGTTTCAACACCCACTACTTGAATACCGGCTGGATAATCCCAACCTCCGATATTCGACACTGGGATAAAGGCGCGCTTAAAGCCAAGTTTTGCCGCCTCTTGTACACGATGCTCGATACGTGAAACACGGCGCACTTCTCCTGTTAATCCTACTTCACCAATAAAACAATCGGTCGGCCGAACAGCCTGATCTTTAAAGCTCGACACAATCGAAGTTAACACAGCTAAATCGATGGCTGGCTCGTCTAATTTCACGCCGCCCGCTACTTTAATATAAGCATCCTGCGCTTGTAGCATCATGCCCATACGTTTTTCAAGTACCGCCATTAATAACTGCACGCGGTTTTGGTCAACACCTGTTGCCATTCGCTTCGGATAATTAAAGCTTGTAGGTGTTACAAGTGATTGAATCTCGACTAAAATTGGACGCGTCCCTTCCATCGACGCAACAATTGTCGAACCCGCTACTCCTTGCGAGCGCTCCTGAAGAAATAACTCAGACGGATTTAATACTTCCTTTAAACCGCCTTGTAGCATTTCAAAAATTGCAATTTCATTCGTTGAGCCGAAGCGATTTTTCTGACTCCGTAAAATTCGGTGGTTATGATGACGCTCCCCCTCGAAATACAGAACCGTATCTACCATATGCTCAAGCAGACGTGGGCCAGCAATTTGCCCTTCTTTCGTTACGTGACCGACTAAGAAGATCGCGATATTTTTCGTTTTCGCAATGCGCATCAATTCTGCTGTACATTCACGGACTTGCGACACACTTCCCGGTGCACTCGTTACTTCCGGATGATGGACCGTTTGTATCGAGTCAACAATGACAAACTTCGGTTGCACTTCTTCAATCGTTTGGTGGAGAAATTCTAAATTCGTTTCCGAGTAAATATAAAGCTCCGCTGATTTTACACCTAAACGCTCCGCACGCAGCTTCGTTTGACGAATCGACTCCTCACCAGAAATATATAATACGCGCTTTCCTTGATTTGAAAGCAGTGCAGACACTTGTAATAATAACGTCGACTTACCAATTCCCGGATCACCGCCAATTAGCACGAGCGAGCCAGGTACAATTCCACCACCAAGTACGCGGTTAAACTCATCCATTTCTGTAACAATCCGTGTTTCTTCTTGTGTTTGAACATTTATAATCGGAGTCGCTTTTGTTGTTGTACTTGAATGTTGGAAGGCACCACGAGGCCCTTTTGTAATAATTTCTACTTCTTCATTCATTGTGTTCCACTCACCACAGCCCGGACAACGCCCCATCCATTTTGCAGCTTCGTAGCCACAACCACTACACATAAATTTTGTTTTTTTCTTCGCCACTTGCATGCCCCTCCAAATGTTTGTTCTCATTTTATTGTACAGTAAATAAGCAACGCGTTCTAATGTTATTGTCTGCAATCAGCCAAACGCATCTTTTGCGTTCACTCAGTTAAATTTCATTGTATTTTTCTAACGGCATTTGTCTCAATCGGCGAAATTCACACACAACTTATTTTAAAATAAGCGAAACTGGCACATATTTACGGTTATGTTGTATCACGAATCCATCGAATTGATAGTTTTGAACAAAAAAACAACAGCCTTTTATTATAATTACAATAAAAAACGAGGCAGGAAATCCTACCTCGAAATTATTATTATTATTTACTTAGTGTTACTTTGTCATTGCTTCGAACGATGAATTCACCGTCAGCAAAGTCTAATACTACTTTATTTTCCTTATCAATCGTGCCTTTTAAAAGCTCCTCAGATAATCGGTCCTCTACATGTTTTTGTAGTGCACGGCGTAGTGGACGTGCGCCATATTGCGGATCGTAGCCTTCTACAACAATCTTATCCAGCGCTGAGTCTGTTAGCTCAAGCTCAATTTCCTGTTCTTTTAGACGCTTTGTTAACGAGCCTGCCATTAATGACACAATCTCTTTTAAATGTTCTTTCTCTAAAGAATGGAACACAATCATTTCATCAATACGGTTTAAGAATTCTGGGCGGAATGCTTTTTTCAGCTCTTCTAGCATTGTCCCCTTCATATCTTTATGCTTGGAAGCTGTATCGCCAACCTTAAAACCTAAGTTTTTCTGATACTTCAGCGCATCGGCACCAACATTTGAAGTCATAATGACAACCGTATTACGGAAGTCAACGGTACGACCTTTTGAGTCTGTGAGGCGGCCGTCTTCTAAAACTTGCAATAAAATATTAAACACATCTGGATGCGCTTTTTCAATTTCATCAAGTAGCACAACTGAGTATGGCTTACGGCGCACTTTTTCTGTTAGCTGCCCACCATCTTCAAAGCCTACATAGCCAGGAGGCGAACCGACTAGACGAGATGTTGAGTGTTTCTCCATATACTCAGACATATCAACGCGAATCATGGCATCCTCATCACCAAACATTACTTCAGCTAGTGCACGCGCAAGTTCTGTTTTACCAACACCTGTTGGGCCTAAGAAAATGAAGGACCCAATCGGACGCTTCGGATCTTTTAGTCCCGCACGTGCTCGGCGAATTGCACGAGAAATGGCTTCTACAGCTTCACTTTGACCAACAACACGTTTATGCAACTCTTGTTCAAGTTGCAGCAGCTTCGCAGATTCTTCTTGTGCAATTTTCGATACCGGGATTCCCGTCCACATTGAGACAACCGCTGCGATATCCTCTACCGTTACTTGCGATTCTTCTTTACCTTGCTTTTCTTTCCATTCCTTCTTCGTTTGCTCTAACTCGGTTTTCATTTTTTGTTCTGTATCACGGAATGCCGCTGCCTTTTCAAACTCTTGGCTTTGTACGGCGGCATTTTTCTCCGAACGGATGCCCTCTAAACGGTCTTCTAACGCCTTTAAATTTGGTGGTACTGTAAAAGAACGTAAGCGTACCTTCGAGCCAGCTTCATCGATTAAATCAATCGCTTTATCAGGTAGGAAGCGATCTGAAATATAGCGGTCTGATAATTTCGCCGCCGCATCTACAGCTTCATCCGTAATTTTTACACGGTGATGTGCCTCGTAGCGGTCGCGCAGGCCTTTAATAATTTGAATTGTTTCATCTACGGATGGTTCATTTATTTGAATTGGTTGGAAACGACGCTCAAGCGCTGCATCCTTTTCGATATATTTACGATACTCATCCAGTGTTGTCGCACCGATGCATTGTAATTCACCGCGCGCTAAAGAAGGTTTTAATATATTCGATGCATCAATCGCACCTTCTGCACCACCCGCACCGATTAATGTATGAAGTTCATCGATAAATAAAATGATATTGCCCGCTTGGCGGATTTCATCCATTACTTTTTTCAAGCGGTCCTCAAACTCTCCGCGGTATTTAGTACCTGCAACCACTGTACCCATATCAAGCGTCATAACACGCTTGTCACGTAGTGTTTCTGGTACTTCATTATTAATGATTTGCTGTGCTAAGCCTTCTGCAATTGCTGTCTTACCAACACCTGGTTCCCCGATAAGTACCGGATTGTTTTTCGTACGACGGGATAAAACTTCAACAACGCGTGTAATTTCTTTTGAACGGCCAATAACCGGATCCAGCGAACCTTCACGGGCTACCGCTGTTAAATCACGCGCTAAACTATCCAGTGTTGGTGTGTTTACGGCTTGGGTTGCGCTTGTGCCATTAGTATTCGAATCATTATTTCCAAGTAAAAGCAGGACTTGCTGGCGCGCTTTATTAATGCTCACACCTGTATTCGCTAATACACGTGCGGCTACACCTTCGCCTTCACGAATTAATGCCAGTAAAATATGCTCTGTGCCGATATAAGCATGCCCCAGTTTACGTGATTCATCGACTGATAGTTCAATAACTTTTTTTGCTCGCGGTGTGTAATGCACGATTGGGCCTACATCCTCGGTCCCTTTTCCAACAAGCTCCTCAATACCTGATTCAATCATTTGTGGGCTAATATCAATGGCTTCTAATGCTTTAGCTGCTATGCCGCCACCTTCACGAATAAGACCAAGTAAAATATGCTCTGTGCCGATTGACTCGTGTTTCCAGCGAATTGCTTCTTCTTGAGCGAGTTGTAAAACTTTTTGTGCACGTTGAGTAAAACGATTAAACATCATACGGTTCCTCTCCTTTTTCTCCTGTATCAGGAGTTTCATTACGTTCTTGTGTCTGTAGCTTTCCTTGCATTAGCTTCGCGCGGTACATATCGCGTTCAGCAGGTTGTAATGTTGTGCCAGCATATTGCTGAATAAATCCAGGCTGTATGAGCAGCATGCACTCATTTAATCTGTTTTGTGAAATTTCTTCTATCAATCCTAAATCCACACCTAGACGAACATTCGATAAACATGTAGCGGCTTCCTCGCTAGTAAGTATACGAGCAAATTTTAATGTCCCAAGTGAACGGCTTAAGCGGTCCTCTAAAACAAGGGGTGCTTGCTCTAGTAGCTGCTTACGTGCCAGTCGTTCCCTTTGAATAATTCGCTCTACAACGTTGCGTAATTCTTCAAGTATGTCGGCTTCTGATTTGCCAAGTGTAATTTGGTTTGAAATTTGATAAACATTTCCTAAATTTTCGCTACCTTCTCCATATATACCCCTAACAACCATTCCTAATCGTGTCATCATTTGAATTAAAGCATTCATTTGCTTTGACATCGTAAGAGCTGGTAGGTGCATCATGACGGAAGCTCGGAGACCGGTGCCCACATTCGTTGGACAGCTCGTTAAGTAGCCATATCGTTCGTGATAGGCATAGGGTATCTTCCTTCGTAAATAACTATCAATACGACTAGCTGCCTCATATGCCTCTTCTATTTGCATGCCCGGTGCTAAGCATTGAATGCGAATATGATCTTCTTCATTGACCATGACGCTCATTGCTTCATTGTCCGTTAAAAATACGGACGCGACTTTTTCATTTTTTGCTAAGTACGGGCTAATTAAGTGTTTTTCTACAAGTATTTGACGCTGTAGAATCGGCATATCTTTAATCGTGAAATAAGAAAAGTGCAGTTGTTCTTCATTTAGTGATAGCAGGGCTTGCATCACCTTATCATTGACTAGCTTAGCCTCTTGCTCTGAAAAGCTAATTGGGAATTTGAGATCGGCTAAATTACGCGCCAGTCGAATACGCGTGCTCATGACAATATCCGTCTGCTGTGCATCTACTATCATCCAGCTCGGAGCGGCATTTGTTAAAAAGTGCTCGATATTCATTTGAAATCGACACCTCCCGCATGGACTCTGCTTTCTAGCATCCGAATTTCATCTCGCATTTTAGCAGCTTCTTCAAACTGCTCCTCCGCAATCGCCTGTTTCATTTGTTCGCGAATCGCAGCAATTTGTTGTAACCATTGTCCGATATGCAACTGTTCACCATCTGCCTTACCGATGTGCTTCGTTCCTGCTTGTAGTCTCTTTAATACATTAGGAAGCTGATCTCTGAACGTTTCATAACACTGTGCGCAGCCGAACCTCCCTTTATTTAAAAAATGACGATACGTAAAACCACAGGACGGGCAAGAGAGTAGTTTTTTGTCCGGATTTTGTTTCTCCTCCTGTACGTTTTTTGGGAATGGTACATTGAGCCAATTCGAAACGAGCTGTTGAAGGGAAACCGGTTCTTCTTTTACTTCAAATTGAAATGGATGGAATTGCGCTGCGCAAACTTCACAATAATGACGTTCAAACTTTTGACCGCTTTGAACTTGCGTCACGGTAACATTTGCATGTCTTTGTTTACAATGTTCACATATCACGTGTCAACACCCCTATAATTTTTCAAATTTAATTGTTCGCAACATCGCTTTTAGTATATATGCTCGAATCTCATCTCGTAGTGGTATTGGCAGGGGTATTGTAGAGCGGTCTATTACTACACGCATTATATTCGCTTCCCGTTCCGAAATTACATCTTCGTTTAGCAGTCGGTATATCATATGCTCCGCACTCGCTTGTGCAATGCCGTTGCCAACCTGTGCATCCATTTCATCCAGTAAGTCGGTTCTTGAATGAACGGTTACACGTAAAATTCGGATATAACCACCACCACCACGCTTGCTTTGCACCAAGTAGCCATGTTCTGCTGTAAAACGAGTATTAATGACGTAATTAATTTGCGACGGTACACAATGAAATTTATCAGCAAGTTCGCTTCGCTTTATTTCAATATACCCTTGTCCTTGTAATTCAATAACATCCTTCAAATACCCTTCAATAATGTCAGTAATATTCTGCATTTTTTTACCTCACCTCATTTGAACGACTGACTTTGACTATCTTTGACTTAAATATACAATAGTCAAAAAACGAAATGCAAATTATAACTTCTTTGCCAAAAGAACTAACGTGTTCATGCGCCTGCTTCGCCCCGACAAGCGCAGAAGAGTCCAAAGTGAAGGTGTTCTTTGCTTTCAACCCGAAGACAGACCGCGACCTTTAAGGGGCTGGCGTTTTCGACTGGAAGTTGGGTGTACTTATTTGAATATTATCCACATAGTGAAATTTTATAATTTCCTTCACAATAAAAAAAACAGCAAAACCTGTATTAAGGTTTCACTGCTCACACGTTATACCCAACGACCAACAATTGGGTAATTCCACGATGTTTCGTTTAGTGCTTTGACAATCCCAATAATCGGGGCAACTACCCACATCAATAGGAACACGATTAAGAATGGAAGGCCAATTATAAAAACGCTGAAGAAGCCTGAAATTGCTACTAAAATCCCCATCACAATTTGAAATAATAATGCCTGAATAGACAAACGTTTTACCTCTTCATCCGAACTAATTACGAAAAATAATATCGGTACTAAAAATGGCGCAAAAAACGCACTGGCATGAATAATTACTTTTGACCATTTTAAATCCATGTATATCAACCTCTCATATTTACTTTTTTTAGTCGTTAAGAAAGTATGACTTTCTTAACGACATAATAAAGGACATCCTCTCGCCCTCTAGTTTGGGGCAAGATGTATCTGTTTAATTTACTACTAGTTATACGAACTAGTTGCCAAAAAGATTCTAAAAAAATGAGCTACACCAAAATAGTGGCGTAGCTCTACACACATCAATATGGCCCGAAATCATCCGGACGATCTTCACCAGCTTGTGGAAATAGGAAATACGAAATAAACGCTGCTAAAACTGCCGCGCCTACTACAATTAACACTTTATTCACTGTTGGAACTTCGTTGTATTTGTTTACCAGCATAAAACCTGAAGAAACAGCTACGACAATAGACAATGGAATAACAAATTTTAAACGACCTTTATAAAATTTCATACGTAACTTCCTTTACTCATATTGGAGAAAATATTTCAACAATCAACATATATTTTACAGTGTTTGAAAATAAAACACAAACTGTACTAAACTTCAATTACCAGACGAAATAGTGGTGTTCATTTTGCAAAAACATAGTAAAATAGATAACATACAATTCAATAATATTACTAATTTGAAACTTGTAAGAAACGAGGAAAACGATGATTACTTGGCTTTCTAAATCTGCAAAAAATGCAAACAAACCGTTTTTTGAAACGACTAAATTCATCCGAGAAGTCCATCTTGATGTTTCAAAATATCCTGATTTAAACAAACAGCTCCAATTATTAAAGCTAACAAAAGAGGACTTAGCCATAGTAAAACAACTACAACCACATGCAGGTGAACTGATTCCAGTTATGGTTGAACAGTTTTACGCTTCTATTAGTTTAAGTTCTGAGTTAATGACAATTATACAAAATACGACGCGCATTGAGAAATTGAAAGTAACTTTACATAAGCATTTAACCGAGATTTTTAATAGTCGCATCGACACTGCGTATATTGAAGAGCGAAAAGTGATTGCTCGTGTTCATGTACGCATCGGCTTAAAATCAAAATGGTATTTAGCTTCTTTCCAATCCTTAATGACGACCTTTATTGATTTTATTAATACAATAGAAATGCCAAAAGAAGACGCAACAAAAGCCATTAATGCTTTTTCTAAATTAATCAACTTTGAACAACAGCTTGTAATCGAAGCTTATGAAAACGAGGAAGAACGTATCCGTAATGAAGCAGAGGAGCTTAAACACTCGCTTGTACATACGATTCAAAATACCGCGAAGGAATTAAATGCGATTAGCGAAGAAACAAATGCTTCACTACAGGAAATCGCTGTACAAACAGATGAAATAGCTACAAGTACTGTACAAGGCTTAAATTTCGTTGCTGAAACAGAATTAAAATCTTCTGTCGGTAAAGATCATTTACAAACACAAACAAAGTTAATGACGACTGTTCTAGACCGTGTCGACGTATTAGAAACATCGATGGCTGCTTTACGTGTTTCTTCAAAAAAAATCTCAGAAATTGTTGGCCTAGTTACGGGCATTGCTGACCAAACAAACTTGCTTGCACTGAATGCGTCGATCGAAGCAGCTCGTGCTGGAGAGCATGGCAAAGGCTTTGCTGTCGTTGCCGATGAAGTACGTAAACTTGCAGAGGAAACGAAAAATGCCGTACAAAACGTGTCACATTTAATTAAAGAAACGGAAAACAATATTGTGAGTATGGCCGATTCTGTTAATAGTGTAGATACACAGGTGAAAATGAGCGTCGATACCCAACATAGTATAGCCGATTCCTTCAATTCAATTGCGGAGGCCGTATCTGGAATTAAAGAACAGTACATGAGTACTTCCGAAGATATCCAAACAATTTCAAATGTAATTACTGAATTGACGCAAGCAGCAACGCTCGTATCGTCATCATCTGATTCTCTTTTACGCGTTGTCCACGAACTAAATGATTAATAAGAAAAGCGTATTCGCGCCAGCTAACACTAGTATTGGAATTTTTTCCTGATCGAAAGGCGGTAGCCGTTAGCAACAAAAACGACACGTCCTTTGTCCAATTTAACTAACGTCGTGTTAGCCTCATGCACTTTATAAGCGACACGAATACCTCGCCCCATCTAATAAAAGCTGAGGCTGTGCAAATCGCACAGCTTCAGCTTTTTCTCTTCTGCATTAATACCCGTTTCGCTTTACGATGATCTCGGCGTAAAGGGCCTGTTTCAAATAGACGTCGCTCTTCATCTGTTTCTGGAAAAACTTCTGGGACTGCTGACGGCTTACCTTCATCATTCACTGCGACCATTGTGACGAAAGATTCCGTCGTCAAGCGCTTCTCTCCCGTTTTTAAATTACGTGATAAGACATGGACATATACTTCCATTGATGTACGACCTGTACTCGTCACGAGTGCTTCAAACTCTAAGACATCTCCAGCATGCGCGGGTGAAACGAAATCTACCGAATCAATCGATGCCGTCACCACTTCACTTTGAGCATGCTTCATTGCTGCAATTGCAGCAATTTCATCAATGTAGGCTAACACCTTTCCTCCAAAAATCGTGTTATGATGATTTGTATCGGGTGGTAACACTAATCGTGTTTGTATCGTACGTGACTGACCCATTGGCACTGCATTCCCCATGTAAGACACCCCTTAATTACTATTTATCTCCCTTATGTTACAAGTGAGTCTACTGAAATACAATTGTTTTGCTAAATAATAATCCACTAAAAATTGGTTTTAATCGTAATAAATTTTAACTCGGTCATTTCTTCTACTGCATACTGAATGCCTTCACGTCCGTAACCACTCATTTTCACGCCACCATAAGGCATATTATCCACGCGGAATGTTGGAATATCATTAATTATAATCGCACCCGCCTCCAGTTCGTCTGCCGCGCGCATTGCATCTGTTAGTACATTCGTGTAAATTCCCGCATTTAAGCCCAGTTTCGAGTCATTTACAAGTCGAATTGCCTCGTCTAATGTTTCATATGGAACAATTGATACGATTGGCGCGAATGTTTCCTCACACACTATTTTCATATCCGGCTGCACATTTGTCATTACAGTTGGTGTACAAATACGGTTTGTAAACTCGGCTCCAGTTGCCACAACCGCACCTTGCATTTTTGCTTCTTCTATCCATTTTTTAATACGGGCTACTTCGTCTAGGTTAATCATCACGCTCACGTCTGTGTTTTTATCAAGTGGATCGCCGATTTTTAACTTCTTTGTCTCTTCAACAAAGGCTTGTGTAAATTCATCACAAATCGAACTGTGCACATAAATTCGTTGCAGTGAAATACAAACTTGACCCGCAAAACCGAATGCGCCACCGACACAGCGCTTCACAATTTTTTCAAGCGGCGTAGATGGCTCCACAATGACAGCTGCATTTGAACCAAGCTCTAGGGTAATTTTTCGTAAGCCAATTTTTTCTTTTAGCTTTAAACCAACCGCACCGCTCCCGGTAAATGTCACTTTTTTTACATGTTTATGCGTTATGAGCGTATCACTTAACTCTCTCCCACCACCTGTGACGATTTGTAGTACACCGTCTGGTAAGCCTGCTTCTTTAAAAATTTCGGCCATCACAATTGAACTAAGTGGCGTTTGTGTAGCAGGCTTTAATACAACCGTATTACCTGCCGCAAATGCGGGTCCTAGCTTATGCGCCACTAAATTAAACGGAAAATTAAACGGAGAAATTGCGGATACGACACCGAGCGGAATCCGTTTTGTGTAGCCAATACGGTCCGTTACACCTGGTGCTGCATCTAACGGGATTGTTTCACCCGTCGACTGCTTCGCGGCTTCTGCTGCAAATTGATACGTCGCTATGGTACGGTCAATTTCTGCAAGTCCTGCTGACAGCGGTTTCCCTGCTTCCATCGCTATAATTTCTGCAAATTCATCTTTACGGCCGCGCATAATGTCGACTACTTTATATAAAATCTCTGCACGTTCATACGCAGTTGTTTTTTTGAATAATTGGAATGCTTCATGTGCTCCTTCAATTGCTCGTTCGACATCAGTAGGTGTTGCCTTCGCTACTTTTGCAATGACTTCACCCGTATATGGCGCTGTTAATTCATAGCTCTCCGCCGTGTTTTCCCAATGCCCATTAATCCAAAGCTTTGTTTCTTTCATGTGAAATGCCTCCATTTATATTTGTCTTCTATTCCTTCTATTGTGTAGCCTTAAGTTAGCTGAAAAAGTATCCTATAAAATTATCTACTATACCCAAACCTATTTTTAGTAGATCTTGTAGACCTAAATCCGACATGTTTAGTGCTTGTGTTCAATTAGTGACCTGCATAAAATTTTGAATAATTCATGGATTCCCTTTTTTCACTCACCCTCCCCGTTTATTCGATTATACGCCTCATTTGTTTCAGTGTGAAAAAAGTAAAAGCTGTGCCAATGTGGAATTCCCACTTTTGACACAGCTTCTAAATTAATTTAATTCAACTAGCTCTTCTTTGTTAAAAGCACGGGAGCGAGATAAAAAGCGTTTCCCTTCCACACCTTCTAAGGAGAACATGCCTCCACGGCCATCGACGACATCGATAATAATTTGTGTATGCTTCCAATAATCAAACTGATTTTTGTGCATGTAAAATGGGCTATCACCAATTTCACCGAGTAACACGTCCTGATTACCAAGCAGCAAATCGCCGTCCGGATAACACATAGGTGAGGAGCCATCACAGCAGCCGCCTGATTGATGAAACATCACAGGGCCGTGGCGTTCACGCAGTAGCACAATTAGCTCAAGTGCAGCATCTGTAGCGATGACTCGCTGAACCATCTACCTGCACCTCCTCTCATCTTAGAAGAAACCTAGTTTGTTTTCATCATAGCTCACAAGTAGATTTTTCGTTTGCTGATAATGACTTAACATCATTTTATGATTTTCACGTCCAACACCTGACATTTTATATCCGCCAAATGCAGCATGTGCTGGGTATGCATGGTAGCAGTTCGTCCACACGCGTCCTGCTTGAATACCCCGACCAAAGCGGTACGCCGTATTCATATCGCGCGTCCATACACCTGCACCTAAGCCATATAATGTATCATTCGCGATTTCAAGCGCTTCTTCTTTCGTTTTGAAGGTTGTGACAGCCACAACCGGTCCGAAAATTTCTTCTTGGAAAATACGCATTTTATTATGGCCTTTGAAAACAGTTGGCTTAATGTAGTAGCCATCTGCTAAGTCCCCTTGAAGTTGATTGCGATCGCCGCCTGTTAAGCATTCAGCGCCTTCTTGCTTACCAATTTCTATATACGATAATATTTTTTCCATCTGCTCTGTTGATGCTTGTGCACCCATCATTGTACTCGGATTTAGTGGATTGCCTGTTTGAATAGCTTCAACGCGTTGTAACACACGCTCCATAAACTTGTCATAAATCGATTCTTGAATTAATGCACGGGACGGACATGTACATACTTCACCCTGATTTAGTGCGAAAAGTACAAAACCTTCAACCGCTTTATCTAAGAACGCATCGTCTGCTTCAAAAATATCCTCAAAGAAGATATTCGGTGATTTCCCACCAAGCTCGAGCGTTGCTGGAATTAAATTTTGTGATGCATATTGCATAATAAGACGACCAGTTGTTGTTTCACCTGTAAACGCAATTTTGCCAATGCGTGGATTTGACGCAAGTGGCTTTCCTGCTTCTAAACCAAACCCATTTACAATATTTAATACGCCTGGTGGTAATAAATCTTCAATTAACTCAGCGAGCACCAAAATCGATACAGGTGTTTGCTCTGCTGGTTTTAGCACAACACAGTTTCCTGCTGCTAATGCTGGTGCAAGCTTCCAAACTGCCATTAGTAATGGGAAATTCCAAGGAATAATTTGTCCAACAACACCGATTGGCTCGTGGAAATGATACGCTACTGTGTTATCATCCACTTGGCTTAAACCGCCCTCTTGTGCTCGTAATGCACCTGCAAAATAACGGAAATGATCAATAGCAAGTGGCAAGTCCGCATTTAATGTTTCTCGAACAGCTTTCCCATTATCCCAAGTTTCAGCTACAGCCAACACTTCAAGGTTTTGCTCAATACGGTCCGCAATCTTCAGTAAAATATTACTGCGCTCTGTTACAGAAGTTTTACCCCAAGCATCTTTTGCCGCATGCGCTGCATCTAATGCAAGTTCAATATCTTCTTCAGTTGAGCGGGCTGCCTGTGTAAAGACTTTACCTGTTACTGGTGTGACATTGTCAAAGTACTGACCATTCGTCGGTGGTGTCCATTTACCCCCAATGAAGTTGTCGTAACGCGCTTTAAAATTGACAATTGCCCCAGCTGTGTTCGGATTTGCATATGCCCCTGTTGAGTTTAGAACTGCTTCTGTCATTGAAAATTCTCCCCTTTGCACAAAATAGTTTGTCCATACCTTCTAACAAGGCTGCGTGAAAACTCAGGCTGAAAAACTTTCTATCTGTAAAAAGGTACCTTCTATTAATATATTGACAGAAAACCCATTTTATTTCAATTAATAACCTTCAATTTTCCGAATTTACTGTTTTATTTTTTCTGCTATACTTGGTACGTATGTTTTATACAACAATATTACTTAAAAATAGAATTTATTGGGGGATATTAGTACGTGAGGAATTTGTTTTTAGTCGTGGTAGCATTGATAGGATTGATTACTATGTCAAATAATGAACGGGTATTGGCAGCTACACCCGTAATCACAATGACAGATGATACAACAGCACGGTTCACCCTTCAAAATGGACAACCCGTGAAATATATTACGCTCTCAAAAGGGCAGCACTTTGCCGCAACGAAATCAGATGGTTCGTGGTCCATTAAAGTCGGAAGCGGAATGGTAACTGTAGAAGACCGCCTCGTAACACCATCGAAGAAAAAAATTTCATTTGCTTCTTTAAAAAACAAAATTGAACTCAATACAAATACATTCGCACCTATCTATGCCGCACATGCTAAGAAGGGCAAACCAATTGCGACCATAGCCAAAAATATGCGTATTAGCTCAAATGGATTAAAAGGACAGTTTTATGAAGTAGTTATCGGGGGGCGTACCGGTTATATTCACTGTAATGATGTGAGTGCCGATACAGGCGTACCCGTTTTAATTTATCACCACTTCGTAAAAAATCAGGCAAACTCCGTCTATAAAGATAGCTCATCTGTATATGACATTGATCTTTTCGACCAGCAAATGAATTATTTACAGAAAAACGGATTTTCCACTATTACACTAAAGGATTTAGATTTATGGATGCAGCGCAAACAGGCATTACCTTCTAAGGCGGTTGTCTTGACGTTTGATGATGCCAATCTTTCTGTCGAAAAACTTGTTTATCCAATCTTAAAACGCAATAATATGGTCGCGACGACATTTATCATTGGTGATCGTGTAACGAATAACACTCCTGAATTTAATATGGAGACAGTTCAATTTGCAGGATACGCAGAACTAGCAGGCATAACGGATATTTTTGATTTGGAGTACCATACTTATGGGCTTCACGTCTTTAATTCCCTCACAGGAAAAAGCGGTCTACAATACGCTTCGGCTAATGCACTAAAATATGACTTCATCAACGCCAAAGAGGTGCTGTTAAAGGCAGACCCAACAGCCGTTCCGAGTTATTTTGCCTATCCGTACGGCAAGTATATCAAAGCGAATGAAGCTGTGCTTATTCAAAGTGGGATTTCTTTAGCCTTTTTAAATAAAGGCGGAAAAGCGGAAATTTCAAGCCCGCGCCTCTATATCCCGCGCATACCAGTTCAAGGTCATATGACGGTGAAACAATTTGCAAAAGCCATTCGTAATTAATTACTTCGTTACAGTCCAATTTATTTGGCTATATTGTATACTGAAGATATTCTAACTGTAGGTGAAAAAATATGCGTATAAATAAATTTTTAAGTGAAACAGGCATCGTGTCTCGTCGTGGTGCAGATAAATGGGTAGAAGAAGGTCGCGTAACAATAAACGGCGTACTCGCAACAGTCGGCAGCCAAGTCGAAACGGGGGATGATGTACATGTGGACGGCAAGCCCGTTCAAAAAGAAGAACAGCTTGTCTATATTGTCTTAAATAAACCCGTCGGCATTACAAGTACAACTGAAAAACACATTAAAGGGAATGTTGTTGATTTCATCGGGCATCCTTTGCGAGTTTTTCATATCGGACGTCTGGATAAAGATTCAGAGGGATTACTCCTTTTGACAAATGATGGAGATATCGTAAATGAAATTTTGCGTGCCGAAAACCATCATGAAAAAGAATATGTCGTGCAAGTCGATCAGCCGATTACAGAGGACTTCCTTCTCGATATGGCTTCAGGTGTTGAAATTTTAGATACCAAAACTCTTCCTTGCCGTGTGGAGAAAATATCTTCACATGTATTTAAAATCATTTTAGAGCAGGGACTCAATCGTCAAATACGTAGAATGTGTTCCGCGCTTGGCTATTCAGTCAAACGTCTGCAACGTATCCGCATTATGAATATCCATATTGGGAATTTAAAAGTGGGACAGTGGCGTGATTTAACAGCTAAAGAACGCACAGATCTATTCAAACTACTAAACTACACACCAAAACACTAAAATCCGCAGACTGTTCGTATTGTTTGGAGGCATGCGTACAGTTTTACTAGGGGGAACTTCCATGCTTTCCATTCATCCAACAGAGCATTTAACTGGTGCTCGTATTAGTGGTGACTTTTGGGATATCGACGAATTAGTAAATGCCATTTACCATGTCATCGGGGATGAAAATCGCTACTATGATTACCAAGGTTCACGCAATCGCCTACTCAGTATTTGCTTGGATTTACGCCATGCCACACAAGGTGAGCGTCAAATTGAATTCGTAACAAATGGTATACATAAGGGGATTTCACGCAAGCAGCAGCTTTTATTGCCAGAGAAAAATGTGTATTTTGCTGTAGAGATTTTAATGCCTGAGCTTATTTTTTGCGCACTGGCATTAAATGATTTCATTACGCTTCATAAAGAAATCATTGATGATTCAGAGTGGAATGAACAGATCGCAACAATTCGTAAATTCCAAGCACAAATTGCTGAATGTTTAGAGGGATTAATGGAAAGGGAGCATTACCTCGTCTTTTTCACGACACTTCATGCGAAATCACCCTTCTACTTCCGCTATGCCACGCAATATGTGGACGTGTTGAATCTAGAGTATTTATCTCTTTCCAAAGAAGAGCGCTCCCAGCACTTAACCGCCTTTGCGTTACGGTTACTGATGGAGGACGAGCCTTACAATGCACTCAAAAATCAGTTACTTGAAGCAACGAGTACTTCGAAACTTCCGCTGCACGAAATTCAACTACTATTAAAATACCCAGAAGAAATAGTCTGGTAAAAAAACGACACTGAACAAAGGGGTATCCCTCCTGTTTAGTGTCGTTTCCTTTAATCTAGCGTTTCATAGGCCATCTTACAAATAACTGCTTCATGCTGCGGATACTTTTCAAGTAACTCTGTTTGTGTGAAAAGTTCAAAATCAGCAAAATCAAAACCCGGTGCAACCATACAACCAACGAGGCTAAATGTATCCTGCTCCTCTACAGAAGAACCAAAAATCGCCTGCTTTGGAACAAGAACTTGTGGCACTTCTCCGGCTTCAATATTTAATCCAAGCTTTTTCGCCTCATAGTGCCCATCCGCATGAATAATATGAACCGTTAGCGCGCTACCACCATGATAATACCAAAGCTCATCCGACTGCAACCGGTGTAAATGTGAAATATCATTAGATCCGAGTAAAAAATAGATACTCGTAAACAACGGACGTTCACCTTGCGCGCAAGTAAGCTGCTCATCTGCACGGAATGTCGATTTAAAATAGCCACCTTCCGGATGTGCTTCCATTTGTAATTTTTCAATAAAATATTGTGCTGTAAACTCCATCAAATTATTTTCCCCCAAAACTTTAACATATAAGATAAGCACACCCTCCAAAATAAAGTGATATGATGTTCTTATTTACTTGAATATCCCCAAATTATACTCCTTTCTTTTAGAAAGACACAACTCGCCCAAAATAGGGCGAGTTGATGTCCTTACTTATGTGGTTAAGAAAGTTAAACTTTCTTAACCACCAAAAAAAGGAATTGCCCCTCGAAAAATCGAGAGCCAATTCCTAGACATTATAAACCACCTAAATAAGCAGCCTTTACTTCTTCACTTTCTTGTAATTCTTGAGCTGAACCAGAAAGTACAATTTTTCCTGTTTCAAGTACGTACGCCCGGTTTGCTACGGATAGTGCCATATTGGCATTTTGCTCAACAAGCAATACTGTTGTGCCCTCTTTATTGACCATTTCAATAATATTAAAGATGTTTTTTACCATGAGCGGCGCAAGCCCCATCGATGGTTCATCCATTAGTAGTAGCTTTGGTTTTGCCATCAGCGCACGGCCCATTGCAAGCATTTGTTGCTCCCCACCTGAGAGGGTACCAGATAGCTGCTTTCGACGTTCGTAAAGACGTGGAAACAGTTCGTAAACATGCTCCATATCTTTTTTGATGCCGTCGCGATCCTTACGAAGATAGGCACCTAGATCTAAATTTTCTTCTACGGTCATATTTGCAAAGACACGACGCCCTTCTGGTACATGTGAAATCCCAGTTTTTACAATGGACTGCGCTGCTTTCCCGTCAATCGCTGAACCTAAATATTCAATCGAACCGCGTTTTGGTTTTAGTAATCCTGAAATTGTTTTAAGTAATGTACTTTTACCTGCACCATTTGCACCGATTAATGTAACAATTTCACCTTCATTTACCTCGAGGGAGATTCCTTTTAACGCTTGAATATTGCCGTAGTATACATCGATGTCATTCACTTTTAGCATATTATTCTGTAACCTCCTCACCTAAATACGCTTCAATTACTTTCGGATTTGCAAGAATTTCCTCTGGTGTGCCATTTGCAATCAATTGCCCATGATCCAACACATAAATACGTTCGCAAATGCCCATAACCAGTTTCATATCATGTTCAATCAGAAGAATTGTTAAATCAAATTCTTTTCGAATAAACGCGATTAACTCCATTAAATCATGCGTTTCCTGTGGATTCATACCGGCTGCAGGTTCATCCAATAGCAACAGCTTTGGACCCGCTGCAAGTGCACGGGCAATCTCAAGGCGGCGCTGCATTCCGTACGGTAAGTTTTTTGCTAGCTCATCGCGATACGTATCCAGCCCAAAAATTTTAAGGAAAGATAGTGACTCCGATTCCATCTTCGCCTCACCTGAAAAATGTTTTGGCAGCCGTAAAATAGAAGAAACAATATTATGGTTGGCAAGCGAATGGTTTGCTACTTTTACGTTATCTAATACCGATAGTTCTTTGAACAGGCGAATATTTTGGAACGTACGACTAATCCCGCCGCGCGTTACTTTATACGGATCTAATCCTTGAATCTGCTTGCCATTAAACGTAATCGTTCCTTCTGTCGGAGCGTATACCCCCGTTAACATATTGAACGTTGTTGTTTTTCCTGCACCATTTGGCCCAATTAAACCAATAAGCTCGCCTTGGTTCATATATAAGTTTACATCTTGAACCGCTTTTAGACCGCCGAATTGAATCCCTAATTTGTCTACTGAAAGAAGAGTACTCATGCTTTCGTACCTCCCTTTTTACCAAACTTCAATAAATCAGTAATTTCCTTTGTCCCCATTAACCCTGTTGGACGGTAAAGCATAACAAGAATTAATACAAGCGAATATATAATCATACGTGTTTCCGGGAAGCCTTGTAAGTACGTTGAAATGACCGTTAAGAAAATAGCTGCGATAATAGAACCCGATAGACTACCTAGCCCACCAAGTACCACGAAAATCAAAATATCAAATGATTTTAAGAAACCAAACGCTGTTGGCTGAAGGATATAGAAATTATGCGCATAAATGGCTCCTGCAAGACCTGCAAAGAAAGAACCAATCGCAAATGCAGCTACTTTGTAATACGTCGTGTTAATCCCCATCGCATCCGAAGCAATCTCATCCTCGCGAATCGAAATACATGCACGACCATGACGCGAATTTGTAAAGTTTGAAATGACCAAAACCGTAATTAATACGCCAAAGAAAGCGTATGTCCAGTTCGATTGATGTGTCACCTGCATCCCTGCTGCTCCACCTACATAATCCACGTTTAAAAACACAATCCGAATAATTTCAGCGAATCCGAGTGTTGCAATCGCTAAATAATCGCCCTTTAAACGAAGTGTTGGAATTCCTACCAGTAATCCAGCGAGCGCTGCAAAAACGGCACCTGCTAAAATCGCGGTTGGGAACGGCATACCTAGCTTCATCGTAAAGATAGCAGAAATATATGCCCCTACTGCTAAAAACCCTGCGTGTCCAATCGAGAATTGTCCTGTTATCCCAATGACAATATGTAAACTCACTGCTAGCATAATATTAATACACATTGTAATAAGCATATTTTGATAATAGAAGTTGATAGCTCCTGTTGAAATCATTACTTGAACGACGGCATAGATTAATAGCGCTAAGATTGCATAGCCCCAAAAGACTTTAGACTTTTTCATGCTGCTCACCTACACTTTCTCACGAGTATTTTTACCGAAAATACCCGCTGGTCGTAAAATTAAAATTAAGATTAAAATAACAAATGCCGCTGCATCACGCCATAAAGAATAGCCTAGCGCACTTACAATGGTTTCAACAACACCTAATACTAATCCACCTGTCATCGCACCTGGAATAATACCGATTCCCCCAAGTACAGCGGCTACGAATGCCTTTAGCCCTGGTAATACTCCCATCAATGGATCAATACGTGTGTAGTACACACCGAAAATAACCCCTGCGGCACCCGCCAATGCCGAACCAATGGCAAACGTTGCTGAAATTGTATTATCTACATTAATCCCCATTAACTTTGCTGCATCTGCATCATGAGACACCGCACGCATCGCTTTTCCGATTTTTGTTTGATGTACGATGAACTGCAGTAAAACCATTAAAACAATTGAAACCGATAATATTAAAATTGACTGTGTACTAATTTGCACACCAAAAATATCGAAATTTTTAGCAGCAAATACCGTTGGATACGCTTCTGGAGACGATCCACGGAAGAAAATTACCGTATATTCGATTAATAAAGAAACCCCTATTGCCGTAATAAGTGCTGCGATACGCGTTGCACTTCGTAAACGTTTATACGCTACGCGCTCGATAATTACGCCAATAACTGCACATAACATCATCGCCATAATTAGGGCTAGGAAGAAGTTCATCTCCCATCGTGCAATGGCATAAAAGCCGATAAAAGCGCCAAGCATAAATACGTCACCGTGAGCAAAGTTGATTAACTTGATGATCCCGTACACCATCGTATAGCCTAGTGCGATAAGTGCATAGATACTACCAAGTGAAATCCCGTTCACTAGTTGTTGTATCCATTCCATATTTCTCACTCCTTTTGTCCGTACTTACTTATTATTATGAAAAAACTATAGCTCAAAATCATTAGTTCGACACACCTCGCCCAAAATAGGACGCGTTGATGTCCTTACTTATGTGAATGGGAAAGTTATCCTTTCTTATCCACTAAAAAAGGGGGGCTCGGCTCGCCCCCCTTTTGGTTAAATTTAAGGATTAACTTTAGAGTTGAACACTTGTTTGCCATCTACAAATTCAAGAACCGTTGCAGATTTTACTGGGTTGTGGTTTTCGTCAACTGTGAATGTACCTGTAATTAAGCTTAAATCTTTAGTAGAAGCTAATGCTTTTTGAATTGCTTCACCAGTTACTTCATCTGCACGCTCAATTGCATCTTTGATGAAGTAAATAGAATCATAACCTAATGCATGGAATGCGTTTGGTGCTTGATTGTATTTCCCTTTGAATGCCTCTACGAATTCTTGAATCGTTGCATCTGGATCTTCAGAAGAATAGTGGTTAATGATGTAAGTGTTATTTAATGCATCTGCACCAGCTAGGTCAACTAAAGTTGGTGAATCCCATCCATCCGCACCCATTAACGGTACATCAATTCCAAGTTCACGTGCTTGTTTAACAATTAGACCTACTTCTTCGTAGTAACCAGGAATGAAGATGAAGTCTGGGTTAGCTGCTTTAATTCGAGTTAATGTTGAACGGAAGTCCGTATCTTTTGCTACGTATGCTTCTTCCGCTACGACATTGCCGCCTTTTCCTGTAATCGTTTCTTTAAATGATGCTGCTAAACCTTTTGCATAGTCAGAAGCATTATCCGCAAAAATTGCTACGTTTTTTACGTCTAGCTCATCGGCTGCAAAGTTTGCTGCTACTGTTCCTTGGAATGGGTCAATGAAGCATGTACGGAACGCATATTCGTTTACTGAGCCGTCCTCATTTACGGTAACGTTTGGCGCTGTGCCTGAACCTGTTACGATTGGCACTTTATATTGATTCGCAATTTGCACTGTTGCTACTGAGTTTCCAGATGTAGCAGGTGCAAGCATTGCTACTACTTTTTCTTGTTCTGCTAAACGAATGGCAGCAGTTGTAGCCTCTGAGTTTTCTGATTTGTTATCAACTTTAATAAGTTCTAAAAGTCGGCCATCAATACCACCAGCCGCATTAATTTCTTCAATTGCTAAAACTGCTCCATCACCAATTGAAGAACCGTAAGATGCTACACCACCTGATAACTCAAGGTTTGCACCAATTTTAATTACTTCGCTTGATGAAGAACCACCGTCACCTGTTGATGATGATGATGATGATGATGACGAACTTGAATCATCAGTTGTACCACATCCTGCTAGTACACCCGCTAGCAATGTAGATGCTAAAAATAATGAAGCAAACTTTTTCATTTTGTTTGTCTCTTTCACTTTATGTTTCCCCCTATGAACTTATTAAAATATTAGATATTTCTGATAATTATACTAAAACTATCAATAACCCACAATATAAATTTAAATATTCTGAATTAAGAGAACTGTCCAATATTTTATTTTGCCTTCTGTATTGTAAATCAAACTTAATTTTTAGTCTAGAGTGATTTTTCAGTAAATTTAAGATATTCTCTCCCTAATCCTATTAACCCTCCCAATACCATGCCATAAATAATATGAGCAAGTAGCCAGACAAAAATTGACGACAACGAAAACAGTTCAGGCGTTCTAGTAGAAAATACGGTCGTCGGATAAATTATGATAGCAATCCCTATATTCCCTAGTACACTGCTATTAGAAAGCCACATCTCGCCCAAAATAGGGCGAGATACTGTCCTTACTTATGTAGATATGAAAGTTATACTTTCTTATCTACTAAAAAATCTTTTTGCCACTCCATCTCAGCTTAATCGCTACCAGGTATAATAAAAGACTGATAGCGACTGAAATGACTAAATGAAAGGAAAACTCAACCCATTCCGGAAATTGAAATGCTTTTAGAACTGGCACGTAATCAATATTCATGAGCAGTGTGTAAACCTTTAAGCCGGTAACAGCCTGCATCCCTTTCAGAAAAAAAACCTAATACAAATCCAGCAATGATTCCTCCTATTACCGCCTGGAAAAATTGACGTTTACTCATGTTATCGCCCCTCATTAACCATTCAAAGTGAACACAACGATACGTTCATTTTCATTTTTCTCATTTGCCAATTTAACCTCGACTAATCGTTCAAATGCAGTTTCATACTCTAAATACGCCATATATTCATACGCTGGGTAATACATAATTAAATGGATTTCACGTGGATATTGTTCATAACTATATAAAATATTGCTCATAACT
Organism: Solibacillus sp. FSL H8-0538; assembly: GCF_038003525.1. NCBI lineage: Bacteria > Bacillati > Bacillota > Bacilli > Caryophanales > Caryophanaceae > Solibacillus > Solibacillus sp. FSL H8-0538. The sequence continues at coordinate 3,695,206 of NZ_JBBOPI010000001.1, forward strand.
TGACGGAAAATATGAATGGAAAACGGATTAAAAAAGAAAAACACATTGTCTCTAGCATTAATCTCATATTTTTCCGCGAGCATATGTAAAAACGTAATTGGTAAATGCTTCTTCTTTGCCTTTTCTAAATAAAGCTCTCGGTTATTTGCCGCTTCAAAAAAAAACTTCTGGTCCATTTCAATGCCACTCGTCGGAATGTGAAAACGGTAATGCATATAAATTGGAACACGTCCCTTACCACAACCTATATCAATGACTCTCGCCTTTTCTGGAAGTTCGTATTGCTCAAACAGTTGCTCTAATCCCTCATAAGGCGTTGGCTCGTAGCGGTGATATTGTGTGAGCTTCGGAAATCCATGTTGAAATCCTGCTGTATTAATATTTAATAATCTCTCAAATTGTGCCTCGTTCATTAACGTTATTCCTCATTCCTAATATATACGTAATTCTCTATGTTTCAGTTTTCTTGCGGGGGCTCAAAACCTTTAGAAACATAGTACCTTATTTGACGTTATTTTCTATTCCTTCTATATTACACGATCAAATAACAAAAGCGCTAAAGCGCCTGCTTAGCCTAGACATTGCATTTACTTGTTTAAATGTTATCCACATAGCGAAATTTTATAATTTCCTTAACAATAAAAAAGCAGTTAAACACTTCCTCTCTTTTCACAAGAGCGAATTTGTTTACTGCTTTTTGAATGAAACCAACATCGCCACTTCCTATCTAGTAGGAAGTTTACACTTTGTCCCCAGTTGGCATTGCCTTTCAGGTAGATAGAGGGATTTTCACCATGGCTGTCGTCTCTAATTCATTTGTTGAATCAATTGAGATTGTTCCATTATATTCATTTACTACTTCCTTCACAATAAATAATCCTTGCCCTCTTAATTTACCTTGTTCTGTTTTTTTTGTTGAATACCCTTTTTTAAAAACATGTTCATTTTCTATAATCTTAGGTCCTGTATTCGTAATCTTAAATACATACTGCGTATCAAATGTTTTACAATCAATCGTTATTTTACGTTCATTCTCAGGTAATTCTATTGCTGCATCAATGGCATTATCAATTAAATTCGATAATATTTTTATTAAATCTGTTGTTTTTATTTTATCGAAAGCATTACGAGAAATTGTAACATCCATATCAATATTATGATTTTGTGCAGCAAGTTTCTTTGTTTGCAATAATATAGAAAGACCAGGATGATCTATATTTAATTTTAGAGATTCGATCGCCTGAACTTCTTTAGACAAAGACGATAAGTATTGTTGTGCCTGCTCAGCTTCCCCTAATTGAAGAAGTCCGTGTACCACTTGAATATGATTCGTGAAATCATGTCTTAAAGAGGATACAGAGGTGATTAATGTTTTAATTTCTGCTTGATATGTATCTTCTGTTACCCCTACCTCCTTTGTCACTTCTTTTTGATACCACCTTTGTAAAAATAAAAAGGAGCCTATTACGACCAAAATAAATACACCATTAAAGACAAAGATAAAAAGATTATCCTCCAGTATTTTCCCTTTGATATCATTAAGTTTAGCGGCACCAATATCGATGCCAAGGTAGGCGATTACCTTTCCTGCGTCATCCTTTATGGGTGCTCCAACAGAAAGATAGGCACCATAAAGGGAATCATCTATTACACCTGTGACATATGTATTTCCTTCATAGGCTTGTTTGACCTGCTTTTCGGGTACTGTACAAATCTCTCCAATGCCAAAATCCTTTGTTACTTCCTTGGGTAATCCGATTATCATTGCCTTCGATACCTTTGGATTATCAATTTGCAATGTATACACAAATAACGCGCCCTGCTTTTCTCTGGCATCATTTAAATAGCTTCTTATTGCCCAATAATATTCATTTTTCACGGGGTCCTTTAAAAATTTTTGATAGGTTTCTATATCAATGGATGACGCAATGGATATTGCGGCGTCAAGACTTTGGTTTGCGATAGACTCTTCAACCGTCTTTTTCATCTTCACATAAGAAGTAAAGATATTTAAACTTGTAAACAACAATAATAAGAAAGTAGATAATACTAAAATTAGTTTTATTTTACGATTTTTCATAGAAACGGATACTTCCTCAACTTTTCTAATTGAACAGATAGCTAACGGCATAGATTATTGGGATTTTATACACAATATTTATTTACTTATAAAAATTATCTATCCAACTATAGTATTATACTATAGTTAATTCTAAAAATTCCTTCTATTATTTTATATATCATACTTTTTTGAAGACATGAACTGTATGACCACGCAATCCTTATGGTGACGATAATCTTTAAATACTGAAATAGAAAACAATACAAAAAGAGAATAGTATTATCGCTGCCCCATACCTTATACTACCTTAAAAACCGCTATAACCCCAATACGGTACTCTGTATTAGGGTTATTGCGGTTTACGCTTTAAATTGATGCCTTCAGCACAACGCGCACTTAACTTTAAGCATGAGTGAAGAGACCGAACATTTTATGACAGGCAAAAAATACTGAAATAAAATCCCCCTTACACTTTGAGAAACGTGCGGGGGATTGACTCACTATTACCGATCTTCCACAATCTCTTCCACTTCGTTCAATTGATGCTTTACCTGCTCTAACAGCTCCTTATTTTGCTGGACTGTATCCATATGCTCATTATGTTGTTCTGCATTAAATAGCGCATTTTCCGCATGAGATATTGAATTGAAAGCATGCTCAACCGCTATCTCCTGTGGGTGTGACATCGCTTGCTTCACTGCACGATTTGCCTTTTGGACAGAGTTGCTCAACAAAGTGCTTGGATGATCCTGTTTCCAACTTGTATGTGAGTGCTTAGCCAATTATGCATCTTCCTTTCCAGCTCATTAGATAATGTTATCTAATGAATAGTATTGTAAAACATTCAGGAAAATATGCATGGATTGGAGCAAACGAATATTTCTTATACATCATAAGAAGTATATTCTTATACATAACTTTACTTCCGGCGAGCAATACTAGCTACAACCACTGATACATCAACTTAATGAATAGTCAGATGAAAAACCCAAACCACGAGTAATTTATGCATAGGTAGCAGTTATCACTTTAAAAGAATCTTCACCAATTCAGAAATAGGCCCTGGTTGATTTTTCATGTTCAACCAGAGCTTATAAACACATTCCTCAAGTATTTGGTGAAAGACTTCACTTATTAATAATATGGCGTTCCATAATAATGCTAAATAAAGTTTTTACGGCTTTACTTTGAATAATTGTGTGGCTTGCCTGGCACCTCTTCAATGCATTATTTTTATGAGCTTAAATAGCTTCAATATACTTTCTGGGAACGTGCGATCCTTCATTGTGCTTAAGTATACATTGCGATTTAAAAACTCACTATGCACTGGGCGTGTTAGTAAGCACTCTGATAAATGCTGCGTGACATAGTGTTGTGGTAGGATGGCAATTCCTAACCCTTCCTCTACTAATACTTTTATCATTTCAAATCGTTCTATTTTATATTGAATATGCGGTGTGACATTTTCCTGTTCAAATGCTTTTAATATTTGTGCACTCGTTTGAAATTCTGGCATTCCAATTATTAATGCTTCTTCAGTAAAGTCTACTAGCGTTATTATTTCCTTCGTGGAAAATGGATGATCTTTTTTTATTAATACGACGTACGGTTCGTTATACAATAATTCACTTTTTATTTCAGTATCAACAATATGTTGGTTAGTAATTACTCCATGCACTGTTAAACCTAACAACGCCTGGCGCACGGTTTGGTTATAGAGTGTATCAATTAGTGTAATTCGATTATGTGGGTATTGTTTTTGATAGGCAATGATTACTTGTGAAAACCAGTAATTTGCTGATTCAATCATGCCTAATCGAATTTCTAAATGCTCTCCTTTAGCTAACTCTTTTAGCTCCGTATCCATTACTTCAAATTGAGCAATTAAACCTTTCGATCGTTCATAAAATTGCTGACCTAATTCTGTTAATTGAAATTGTTTCGTTGTTCGTTCTATTAACGGTGCACCAATTTCTCGTTCCAAATTTTTTATCGTATTGCTTAACGAAGGCTGTGAAATATGTAACACTTTTGCGGCCCTTGAAAAACTTTGATATTTTACCGTCGCAACGAAATAATACATTTTTCTTAAATCCATGTTGCCACCTCATTTATAGTTTTAAACTATTATAAGATAAAAAATTAGTATTTGTTATTATAAATGTTTAAAAATATAATGAAAATATAAATTTTTCAGTCTTCAGGAAGGTGAATACTATGTATAAAAAAACAGATTCAGCAGTTTGGCAAGGTCGCACCGATCATGAAACGGATCACGCTTACTTTCGATATCATCAAATTGTTCAATTGGCAACGACAGCTAAACAAGGATCAATTGGATTAATAGGCTTTGTTTGCGATGAAGGTGTACGCCGTAACAATGGTCGTGTTGGTGCAAAAGACGCTCCTTTAGCCTTACGTAAGCAGTTAGCACCGTTGCCTTGGCGTAATCCTGTTCATGAAAATTCGCTAATTGATTTAGGGGATATCATTTGTGAAGGTCATGAATTAGAGCGTGCTCAACAGGAACTAGGGGATAAAGTTTCCGATATTTTAACAAACGGAAAGGCCATTGTACTTGGGGGCGGGCATGAAACATTATACGGACAATATTTGGGGGTGCGAAAAGCAGCGGGTCCGGACGCTTCAATTGGATTGCTAAATATTGATGCGCACTTTGATATGCGTTCGTATGACAAACAAACTTCATCCGGTACAATGTTTAAACAAATTTTAGACGACGATCCCAATGCACACTATTTCGTATGTGGCATCCAACAATATGGAAATACGACCGCATTATTCGATACAGCCGATCAATATGATGTGCAATACTTTTTAGATGAAGAATTGGATTCATTATTGTTCACTACAGAATTAAATGACTTTATGGATGCACATGATGTTTTACTCGTTACGCTTTGTATGGATGTTTTAAATGCGGCTGAAGCACCTGGTGTCAGTGCGCCTTCACCATTTGGTCTATCCGCTTTAAAGGTTCGTGACATTTTACGCCAAATGGTTTCACACAAAAAAACAGTAAGCTTCAGCATTTGTGAAGTCAACCCGTTACTTGATGTAAATAACCGAACAGCAAAATTAGGGGCTTACTTTATAAATGAAGTAATTATGAATAGTTTCGAATAAACAAAGGGGGAATTTGTATGGCATTAAATCAAATTACAACGCTATGCCTAGCAGTTACATTATTTTTAATCGGCTCATTTTTAGTTAAAAGGATTGGTTTTTTAGATCGATTTTGTATTCCAGCACCTGTAGTTGGGGGCTTACTATTCGCTATTTTAGCAACGGTTTTAAAAAGTTTCGACATTCTTGAAATTACATTGGACACTTCACTGCAATCCATTTTTATGGTCACGTTCTTTACAACAATTGGACTTGGTGCAAGTTTCAAACTTGTTAAATTAGGTGGAAAACTGCTAGTAATATATTGGTTAGCTTGTGGGTTTTTAGCCCTAATGCAAAATGTGATTGGTGTTTCATTGGCAAAATTAATGGACATCCACCCATTAATCGGGGTGATGGCTGGGGCTGTTTCCATGGAAGGTGGACATGGTTCCGCTGCTGCTTACGGGGAAACGATTGAAGGTTTAGGCGTAACTTCTGCTATTTCAATCGGAATGGCTGCAGCTACTTGTGGATTAATCGCTGGAGGACTTGTTGGAGGTCCAGTTATACAATACTTAATTCGAAAATTCAACTTAAAGCCATCTTCTGAAGAAACAGAAGAATACGTTGAAAAAGCACAACATCCAATTACCGAAAAATCATTCATGTTACAAGTGTTCTTAATCACATTTAGTATGGCTGCTGGTACTTACGTTGGAGAATGGTTCTCTACTATGACAGGATTCGTATTACCAGGTTATGTAGGTGCCATGTTCGTAGCTGTCTTCGTTCGTAATATCGTTGATCGCTTTAACCCTGATTTAATTAACATGAAAGAAATCAACTTAATTGGTGATATTTCTCTTGGTATTTTCTTATCAATGGCATTAATGAGCATTAAATTATGGGAAGTTGCAGACTTAGCGTTACCATTATTTATCATCGTTTTAGCTCAAGTCATCTTCATCGTATTATTCGCCGTGTTCGTTCTTTTCCGCTTACTAGGCAAAAACTACGATGCAGCAATTATGGTGTCTGGTTTCCTTGGTCACGGTCTTGGTGCAACCCCAAATGCAATGGCTAACATGTCAGCTGTCGTTTCTAAATTCGGCCCATCACGTAAAGCATTCCTCATCGTACCAATCGTAGGAGCCTTCTTAATCGACGTGTTCGGCATGCCAATTATTATTACAACAATTAATATGTTTAAATAAACGTGCCTGGCACTGACACAATTCAAAAAGCACAAACCCTTGCATTCCATGGGTTTGTGCTTTTTTATTTAGTAAATTAAGTGCGTGCCTGTAACAATTACTTCACAATCGTTACTAACATCGCCAACCCAACAAGCGGAATACTAACTATTAGAAAAAACAATCTACTTATGGTACGGTTCTCCAAAACCAGCCAACTAGCGATTTTTATTTCAACCTCACAAATCACTACGAATTGAAAAGATCTCGACTTACTACCATATATTCTCTCCTCAAAACCTCACTCAACAAAATCAATCATTTCTCTAAAGTTGTTTGAGGGACTGGCATCAAAATAATAAAACGATTGTAGATTAACCTAACGTCCATTACACTAAAGCTGATGCTTCAACAAATTACAGGGGGATGGCAATGAAGAGTCTATTCAAACCAGGGATATTTATTTTAGACAAATTAACATTCAGTAAAAAATTCATGTTGCTATTTATCGTAGTCATATTAACGTTTAGTTACCTATTGTTAGACATTGTCCAGCAAACGAATGAGCGAATTCACACTGTCGAAAAAGAATTAACAGGGGTCGACCTAATTGAAGACGTTTACCCCGTATTAAAATTCACACAACAACACCGCGGCCTTACTGTGAACTTAGTCAGTGGAGATGCAACTGCCGCTTCTAAACGAGAAGAAGCAGGTAAAAATGTAAATGACTCTTTCGAAGCATTACAAAAAAATATCAAAAATTATCCATCTTATTCTGATATTCAAGCGGACATCAACGCTGTGAATGAAAATTGGAAGGAGGTCCAAACCTCTTCAGCTAACGGAACTGCAGCGGAGGCCATTTCATTACATAGTAATTTAATTATCCAAATGTTAGATTTAATAAAGTTTATTGCAGAAGACACACAGCTTTCTTTAGATCCAGATTCAACTAAACATCATTTAAACAACTTGTTAACTGAAACATTACCTCCCATTACAGAAAATATGGGGAAAGCGCGTGCGACAGGTGTTGGGGTTGCGACCAAAAAAGAACTATCAGACGAAAATCGTTACCAGTTGTTATTTTTAATGCAAACGATGCAGAGCTACGTAGACGCATCCTTCGATAATTATGAAACGATTTTCAAAACAGATCCGTCTTTAAAAAATCGTTTAGAAACACAAGCAAATGAATCATTAAAAAGTACTGAAGATATTTTAGCAGTCATAAATACAGAATTATTGAATACTACAATGATTACAATCGTACCTGCTGATTATTTTGATGCAACGACTGCTGCAATTAATTCGATTTTCGAATTAATTGCTTTCCAAAAGAATGAGTTGCAAGACCGTTTAGAAAACGACTTAGCATCCTATGAGTCAAAACGTGCAATTACATTAGCTGTAATTGCAGTCATTGTATTCATTTTATTGTATGCTTTACTTTCATTCTATTTCAGCATTCAAACTCAAGTGAAATCCATTCAGCACGTTGCAAAACAACTAGCTACAGGGGATTTAACAGAACGTATCGCTATTACATCAAAAGATGAATTTGCATCTATTTCTACATCATTAAATGAAATGATTGAAGAAATTAAGCGGGTCATTACAAATAGTAAAACAACAGCTGAGTCTGTTGATTATTCAAGTAAAGATTTATTTGCTGTCACAGAAGAAACAACGAAAGCAACGAATCATATTTCTGAATCAGTGGAAAAAGTATCAGAAATTATTGAAGAACAACTGACTCAAGCGAAGAAAAATGTACAATTAATGGATGATGCGGCTCAGCAATTAGATATGATTGCACAAGCACATGTGCACGTGTTAGATGCTTCAGATGCGACACTACGCGAAGTAGAAGACGGCAATCACAACTTCGATAACTTAACGAAACAAATGAATATTATTACACAATCCGTAACCACTACTTCAGACGTAATCCATCAATTAAACGAGCGTTCAAAAGAAATTGGTACGATTCTAGATGCGATTGTTACCATCGCAGAACAAACAAACTTATTAAGCTTGAATGCCGCAATTGAAGCTGCACGCGCTGGTGAACATGGGAAAGGCTTTGCCGTCGTAGCCAATGAAGTACGGAAATTAGCCGATGAATCATCTCGTTTTACTGAACAAATTCGTCATATTGTTCAAGGAATTCAACAAGATACAACGAATTCGGTAACCGCTATGCAAAATGTCTCGAATGAAACTGTAGCTGGCACAAAGTTAATTCATACAACAAAAGATTCTTTAACACGTATTTTTGAACAAACAAAAGACGTTTCAGAAGAAATTCATTCCGTTATCAAATCGGTTGAAACCGTAGCCAAAGAAATGAGGCTATTAGATGATTCCATTCATATAGAAGCGGACCAAGCAGAAATATCTGAGGACAATATTCAAATGATTGTGGCAGCTACAGAACAACAGCTTGCCTCCATGGAGGAAGTAACTGCTTCCGCTCATATGCTTAGTGACAAAGCATTACAATTAAAAGAGACAATGGAAAATTTCAAAACGGATTTATGAACAGTTAAAGTTGTGCGAAAAATTGATTGTTTAATTAATAGGGAAAAGCCATTCGGTCAAATGACAACCGAATGGCTTTTTCTTATCTGTTGTTTGAGTGACGGGCACCAACACTAAAAAACTCACTTACATATGGTAAGGTTCTCCGTAATGTAGCAAAGTGAGGTTTAATCTTCATCATCTATATCTATGTCGCAACCGTCACATAAAATTATTCTTCATAATTTGCACCTTTATGCGCTCTATCAAAAGCTAAGGATATTTTCTCCTAAAATAAGGATTACCATACCTATTTGTGCTACAGTCCACCGTGATAGGAATGCACGAGGTTTCTTAAATTGTCACCAAGCATTATTACTTCGACAATCAAGGTATAGCTTATCCATATACTTTGCTTAAAAACACTTTATCCTATTATTAATTCCACAATCCTGCTTTTTCTAATTTCTTTTTACCTTTAAATGCTAAGATAATGGCTCCAACATTCAAGATCAACATTATAAAAATACCATATAAAACATAAGTGTAACTACCTGTTAATTCAAAGATATAGCCGTATGCAGGTAACACAACAATACCTGCAACTGCTAAACCCGTAATTGCAAGTCCATAGATTCGACTAAACTCTTTACTACCAAATAGAGCTGTTGTTAAAAGAGGCCCTAATGTTCCAAGAGATGCGACAACAAATCCATATAGACCAGTAGCTATTGTAAACATCATTGGGTTTTCAGGAACTATAATAAGAATTCCTACTGGAACTAGCCCTATAAGCATTGCGGAAATCGCTGTATTCTTCACTCCTATTTTATCACTGAGGAAGCCGAAGAATAACGCTCCAATTACTACACCTACCGACCAAGCGCCCATTGCATTACCCGCAAACTTGATATCATAGCCTAAACCCATCGCGAATGGCGCAACATGTTGGTTAAAAGCAGCTATTGAGGTATCAAACAAGAAAAAAAGTATTAAGAAATAAAATGCACTCGACTTTTTCGCTATGGCAACAGTAACGCCGCTATTTGTTGTAGTTTGAACTTGAATCTTTTCATTTGGCTTAATTTCATCCATACCATACGGCTGTAAACCTTTTTGTTGCGGAGCCATTCTAATCGTTAATAACACGACTGGTATAACAACCACCATTACGCCTACCCCTAAAATAAAGTACGTATTTCTCCAACCTTCACTAGCAATTAAATTTCCTGCTACCGGTTGTAGGAAAGCTCCTATTAAACCTCCAGCTCCGACCATAATACCCATAGCCAAGCCTTTATGCTTTTTAAACCAATTATTAATCAGTACCGGGCCTGCCAATTGAGTGACTAATACCGACCCCATTGCCATTGGGATAGCAAACAAATACCAACCCCATACTGAGTTCATGAACCCAAACATTGCAAAGGAGCCTGCCTCTAAAATAACAGCTACTACTAAAAGTATTCTAATATTATATTTTGCTATCATCTTACCTGCAATTGGTAAGGAAATCATTGTTATAATTGATGATATACTAAAGTACAATGTTAAACTTCCCATTCCAATACCTAAATCTTCTGTAACTGGCGTTAAAAATAACCCACCTGTAGTCATAATGCCACCTTTAGCAGCTCCGACCATTACAACTAACCCTAACAATACCCACCAAGCATAGTGAATTTTTCTCTTTGACTGACTCATGATGTTGTCCCCGATTCGCATATCGATTTCCATTTTTTGCAAAATATCATTATTTCCATAATAAACGTTTAATCTCTATTTCCAATTTGAAAGAAGATTTATTATTAAAATACCGTTAATTAGTATATACAACTTTTAATAACCTAGTTATTTCACGTAACAACAATAACCCGATGCGGATAATGTGTCAATAATATGAACTTTACTAATTTGACAAAAAAAAAACTATCTTATATAAGTTGAACTTAAGAGTCCTACATGCTACCTATACATTTGCACTGGCCGCACGCTCACATAAGCCCTCAAAATACGTGCGGTCTCATTCCTCACGTTCATGCGGCATACTAGGCGCCAATGTGTACGGTGTTGCTTACTTACTAGAATCATTAGTTGAATATACACTTCTATTAAAATGAATAAAAACCCCATCCTATTTAGTGGAAGGGGTTAAACAAACCAATACATATTATTTACTGATTTTTAAGTAGTAAAGCCGCAAGATATAAAAGATAAATAATTCCTCGCGTCATCCACTCCTGCCATATCTTTTAAGAAGAATCAAATATCTTCGTATACTTGTTCACGTTCTCTGCCTAAAGTAATAATATGACCAGATTGTTCATACTACTTTAGCTTTTTAACTGATGTCCGTACATTGTCATAATACTAGTAGTGCTGTATTTATATGAAGACTACTTCAAGTAAAATTCGTATAATTTCGGTTAATCAACACGCTTGATAAAAAATAAAATGAAACCTCATTTACTTATGATACGGTTCTCCCTTAATAATTCTAAAACTACGGTAGATTTGCTCTACTAATACAAGCTTCATTAGCTGGTGCGGCAGTGTCATTTTACCGAAACATAACTTTTCATCTGCTCGGCGAAGTACGTCATCATGCAGGCCTAGTGAACCACCAATGACAAAGGCCACTTTGCTTTTGCCGTACGTCATTAAAGAATCTATATCGGCTGCCATTTGTTCGGATGTTTTCATTTTTCCATCTAGTGCAAGCGCAATAACATGTGTGCCTTCACTAATTTTGGCTAAAATGCGTTCGCCTTCTTTTTTCTTAACAATTTCCATTTCAGCATCACTAAGTTGTTCAGGCGCTTTTTCATCTGGTACTTCAACAAGTTCGATTTTTGCATAGCCCCCTAAACGTTTTACATATTCCTCGATGCCCATTTTTAAATACTTTTCCTTTAATTTACCCACGGAGATGATGGTGATATTCACAACTTATCCACCTTTACAATTCATTTACGAACAAGTTATCCACAATAGTTATCCACATATCAACAGGCAGGCGCTATATATTGTGTAAAGTTATTTACTTGATACAATATATGTCGCCAACTCTTTACAATAAGAACATTTTGTTGATAACTTTTCTTCTTCTTTTAGCATATCCATCATTGGGTACTCTTCCGTTTCCGCCACATGCATGTCTAATGCATGATCTATATGGGTTTCACAGCTATACTTTTTCATTTTCTAATACCTCCGAAATTCTGAAATTTCTACAAACTTATGCACAATTTCATGAATGTTATCCACAATCCATTGTAACAAACAAAAAACAAGTAGGAAAGACAAGCTTTTCTTTCACTACTTGTTGTGTACAAGTTTTTTAATTATTCCCAGTTATCCACATTTTATAAGGTTGTGTTATTAACTAATGTTAATTTCAGCTCAACTAATTTGCCTTGGCGATATACTTTAATTTGTAATGTGTCGCCGATTTTCTTTTCATTATACAGATGCTTACGCAGATCAATGGCATTTTCAATCTTCTCGCCATCCATCTCTACAATGACATCATATTGCTGCATACCTGCTGTTTGCGCTGCTGAGTCTTGAACTACTTGTGTTACGACTACTCCAGTTGTCAATTCTGCAGGAATACGTAATGTTTGTTGCTGATAGAATGCTGGTACTTCTGTTAAATCAAGTAGCGATACACCCATCGTTGGTCGTTGTACTTCCCCATTTTTCTCTAGCTCTTCGATAATTGGAATAGCCGTGTTAATCGGGATTGAGAAGCCAAGCCCCTCTATTGTCGATTCTGCAATTTTCATCGAATTAATGCCAATCAAATCACCAGTAATGTTAATAAGTGCGCCGCCGCTGTTACCAGGATTGATTGCCGCATCTGTTTGCAATACTTCTGTTGACCAGTCTTCATAGCCATCCTCATTTAAATCAACGGGTACTGAACGGTCTTTACCTGAAACAACGCCTGTTGTAACAGAGCCGTAAAAATCTAAGCCAAGTGGATTTCCAATAGCAATGACCGTTTCTCCTTGTTTTAATACATCCGAATCCCCAAACTGTGCGACGGTTTTTATATTTTTACTGTTAATCGCAATGACAGCTAAATCTGTCCAAATATCACTGCCGACTAGTTGGGCTTCTTCTTTTGAGCCGTCTGGTAAGGTTACTTCTAGCTGCTGAGCGCCATTTACTACGTGGTGGTTTGTGACAATGTAAGCTTTATCGCCCTCTACCTTATAGACAACACCCGAGCCGCTTCCTGCTTCCTGGGATGACGAAGATTGATTCCAGAAATTTGTTGCGACCTGCTGAATATTTGTAATGCCGACTACTGCTTCTGATACTTTTTCAACGGCCGTTGTCACATCTGTTGTTACTTCCGTTGCCGTTTGTGTAGTTTTATTAGGATTTTCATTTGATGAGTTTGTTAAAGTTGAGCCTGGTAGCTGGTTCGATAGTGACGGCAATAGTAACCAAATTATTAGTGCGCCGACAATGACACCGCTAAGTCCACTAAGGAAGTAGCCTCCTTTGCTGCCGCCTCGTTTTTTCATGGAACGTTTTTGCTTGTCCTCCTCCTCTTTCTTCAACCTTTCCTGCAATGGTGTTAATTCATTATTTAAAGGATCTTTGCGTTCATCGTCATTGAAATAACTCATTTTCTTCATCCTTTCATTCTTTACTTACGTATAGAATACACATGAAACATTAAAATTAAATGAAAATTTTTTAAAAATACATTAAGAAAGTCACAACCTGCAGAAAATAGGGGAGAGGATGTCCTTACTAATGTGGATGTGAAAGTTATACTTTCTTAACCAACAAAAAAAGAATTTTGCTGATGCAAAATTCCTTTCTCAGTTTTATACCGTTACAAGCGGCGTTGGTTCTTCCGCATTAGTATCATGTAAGTGTACAAATTCTCCTGTAACAATGCCACATGATTGCAATGTTTGTGTGACACTCATGCGTGCTAAGTCTTTCATATTATTATCTTTACTTAAATGTGATAGATAAATTTGTGTCGGCTTTTCAAATACGACTTCACTCATTGCAACAGCCGCGTCCTCGTTGCAAACGTGACCAACATCCGATAAGATACGGCGTTTTATACTCCAAGGGTAACGGCCCATTTGTAGCATCCCCACATCGTGATTGCTTTCAAATACATAGGAATCTGCACCACGAATATAACCTTTCATACGATCGCTCACATAGCCAGTATCCGTAATCACGACTAGCTTGCGATCGCCTTCATGAAATGTATAAAACATTGGATCAACCGCATCATGGGACACAGCAAATGATTGGATATCAATACCACCAAATGATTTTACCGTTTCCATATCAAATTGGAATCGCAGTTCAGTCGGAATATTACCCACTAACCCATCCATTGCGCCCCATGTTTTTTCATTCGCGAAAACTGGGATTTTGTATTTTCGTGCAACGACACCTAAACCTTTAATATGATCACTATGCTCATGCGTGACTAAAATGCCTGATAGTTTTTTCATATCGCGATCAATTTTAGCGAAAAGCTGCTCCATCTTCTTGCCACTTAAGCCTGCATCAACTAAAAAAGCGTGCTCATCATTTTCTACATAAATTGCGTTGCCTGAACTGCCACTTGCTAAAACACTAAATCGCATGATTAAAACTCCTTACTCATCTACTTCATCCACTTTTTTTAGATCGAGTTGAATATCAATTACTTTTCCTTCGACAGCATTCACAAAATATTCCTCAACCTCACCGTCTTTTGTGTGTACACGTACTTCCCATGTTGGCGCAAATACTTGTGTTTGTGTAAGCTGGACAAGGGTTGAATAACCAAGCTTCATGCTTGTAATTCGTGAATCTGCCTTTAATAAATTTTCCGCATATAATACTTGGATAATTTGAATGGGCTCAAAAATATTCTCTTGCTGCTCAAGTTCCTCTAGCTTCTCCAACATTGTTTGCTCATACATATATACTTCTTCATCTAGGTTCCAATAAATTTTCACAAAGCCGCTCACATTATAAAACAGCGTGCGGTCATTTACATGCTGGAAGAAGATTGCTTCACGCTTTTCTTTATCTACGCTCCAGAGGGCATAGGATGCACCTTCATACACATACATATGTAAAAATTCCGTGAAGCTCTCTTTATCCCCTAGACTTTTAAGTTTAATCGGATTGTTAAGCTTTACAATCAGCTTACTTTCATTTTCAATTTCGGCATTTTGATTTGTAAAATAGGGTAATTCCGTTGAATGAAAATTCTTTACCTTACCCGAAATATACGAGGCCGTTTCAATATTACTAGGCAGTGTAACATACGTAATATTATCCTCTTTCAGCCTTGGTTCAATTGTTTTTTCTCCCAGCACCCCTACCTTCTGTGCCTCGGAATAACTATTTAAATACTGGGAATACAAAAAGATGTTGAGGATTAAGAAAACGCCGATGAAAATCGATTTTGTTTTACTCCAATCCAAATTCAACACCTCCTAATCGCTCAGGTGTGACGCGTGTCCATAGATTATCCGAAATGACAAACCAACTTGGCTCTAGCGTAAATAAGCGCAAGTTTTGATCTTGCATTAAATAATAACCGACGACAATTTCATCCACCTTACTAAAATCTAGACTTTCACTATTTTGAATGTACTCAATTATTTCTCGTCCTGACGGTAATTCCTTAATCGTTTTTTCGCTCGGAATATCCATATCTAATGAATAGTACGGACGACGGTAACGGAAAATCCGATTATCTCCCCAAGTTGTCGTAATATGTGTTGACGTCAGGCTACTATGCACTGGGAAGCCTTGTAAATAGAGCTGATACTCTGTCACATGCTTGGATTGGTTCATGAATGCAAAGCGGTAATCAGCTGTAATGCCACCATGTTCATTTAAAAATTCAAAGCTATCGCGTAATAACCTCGTAGCCGGAATGTTTGATATACTTTCCGCCGCTGGATACACATAGTTTAGTACCCTACTTTGGGTATCTACAGTCATAAGTGACGTATCATCGGTATACTTTTCAAATTGCATACTTTCTACATTCCGCTGTACGATGCTTGGATCAGTAAATAATACGTTCTTAAATAAGTCCGGTGCAATTTCTTCAATATAATACGTATATTTAATTGATTCAATACTATCCTCTACAACGTAAAAAGACTGAAGATTTACGCGTTCCACCTCTACATAATCATTGTAATTTGACGTAGGCTCCAAAATATTCATACGAAATTTTTGTTCGTTTGCCATCGTTACATAGGAACGGTATAGCGTACGTTCTTCTGTATTGACAAAAAGTAGCTGCACTTGGTTGTTTGTACTTACACTACTCCAATCTAAAATCAGGCGATCAAATGCTGTATTGGGTACCTCTTTATCACGGAACGGGAGCACAGATTCGAACAATTGCAACGGCACCTTAGCGGTAAAGAACAACGTCAAACGATCGTTTAATCGGAGCATTTCGTTTAATTTAGCATCCGATAGATTATTATTAATTAGCGTTACTTCATGAGCATCCCAAGTAGCAAACTGAGCGAATAAATCATCAATTGCTGAAGTTGAAACGGTGCCCTTAAACTGGTCCTCTTGACGGAATAATAACCGGTACGGCTTGAGAACATCCTTCAACTGTTTCTTGTCACCAATTTCCACTTGGTCGACAGGCATTTCTTCGATAAACGGATAGTCCGGCTTATAGTTCCAAATCATAAAGGTTAATGAAATACTTAGTAAAACAAAGAACAGTAAAACAACAGACTTTATTTGCTCTACATATTTCATTCCCAGTCCCCCGCTTCATCAAGTTCGTAAGGTAATGTAAAGAAGACGGTTGTTCCCACGCCTTCATCACTTTCAGCCCAAATTTTTCCGCCATGTGCCTCAATCATTTCCCTTGCAATGGCCAGTCCAAGCCCTGTACCGCCCATTGAGCGCGCTCTTGCACGGTCGACGCGGTAGAAGCGATCAAAAATACGCCCTACATTTTCTTTTGGAATACCCATTCCATCATCTGAAATCATCACTTTTAACATATTATCAAATACCGTAAATCCAAAACGAATCTCTCCGCCATCTGGTGAATATTTCATTGCATTCGAAATAATATTATCAATAACTTGAGTGAGCTTATCGGTATCAACCTCAACAAAATAGCTCGTTTCAGGTAATAACCGTGAAAACTCTACATTCTGGGATTTGGACATTTCAAAACGGTCAATAATCCGATCAAAGAATTTATTGAATTCCACAAACTCCCGACTTAATTGATAATCCTGGCTATCCATTTTAGATAGCTGCAATAAGTCATTGACGAGACGAATCATGCGCTCTGTCTCTGTTTGCGTTACGTTAAGAAAGGTTGGTGCAATGTTTTCGTCCTTCCAAGCACCGTCTGCCAACGCCTCTAAATAACTACGCATTGTCGTAAGCGGTGTACGTAATTCATGCGATACATTCGCTACAAACTCTCGACGCTCCATATCAATTTTCTCTTGCTCCGTAATATCATGTAGTACGGTGATCAGTCCGTTCACAAAGCCTGTTTCTTTTTGAATAACTGAAAAATTCGCACGCAGAATATACGGTGCTTCCTGAGTGCTAAAGTTTAAATTAACCGATTCTTTCATATGAATTAAGTCTTCAAAGCTATAATCTTGATCTAGTCCTAATACTGAAGCAATTGGGCGATTAACCGTCATTTCGCGTGTAACATGTAATTGACTTAACGCGGGATCATTAATTAAAATTATTTTCCCTTTACGGTCTGTGGCAATTACACCGTCTGTCATATTACTCAGTACACTTGCTAGCTTACGACGCTCCGCTTCAGTCGTGGCCTGTGCTTCTTGCAAGCGGTTCGTTAAATGATTGAAGGCAATAGCTAATTGCCCAATTTCATCTGTCCCGTAAACACGTACTTTACGAGAGAAGTTCCCTTTTGACATGGCCTGTGCCTGCTTCCGCATATCCGAAATGGGGCGTGTAATGGTACGTGCGACTAAAATCCCTAAAATAACTGTGATTATTAGTGACATCGCTGTCCCGGCTGCGAAAATACGATTAATAGTGGTCATATTCTCAAATACTTTTTCAATATTGGATTCAATATAAATGGCCCCAACAACTTCCCCGTTTGGACCAACCGTATCTAAAACTGGCGTCGCCAAAACCCAGACTCGGTCCCGTGTCTGTTTATCAATCGATATCGTTTCTTGAAATGTTTCTGCTGAAATTGATTTACGTACAAGATCATCATTGGCACGTTGCCCGACCATCAAGTGATTCGCGCTTTTCGATGTAGCAAGCACACGGTTACGACTATCTATGACGCGGATTTCATTAATATCTACTGTAGAAAATTCTCTTAAAATAACACTCAAACTTGCCTCTAGTGTAGGCGTCGTTTCATTACGTTCCTTTAAAATTTCTTCACGGATGCTATATTGCACGAGTTCAATTCGTTGCAATATAGACTCCTGAAAGTTGGTTTTTAGCGTTTGTTCAAGTTCCTTAGAAAAGTACAAACCAATAATTTGTAGCGCAATGATGATCAGCAAAACATAGATAAGGACAAGCTTTACATGAATCGATTTAAAAAAACTTACTTTTTGCATGTCATTTACTCCTGTTCAGGATTTCGTAAATAATAGCCGACTCCTCGTCGAGTGACAATCCACATTGGGTGACTAGGGTTATCTTCAATCTTCTCACGCAGACGACGAATCGTTACATCTACTGTTCGTACGTCACCGAAATAATCATAGCCCCATACGGTTTGCAGCAAATGCTCACGCGTCATCACTTGGCCAATATGTTTCGCTAAATAATGAAGTAACTCAAATTCACGGTGCGTTAGTTCAATCGACTCTTCGCGCTTTAATACTAAATACGCATCCGGCTGAATTGTTAATGAGCCGACAACGATATCATTTGTTTCCTCCACAGCCTCTTCGACTTGTGCTGCAACATTTAATCGGCGCATATTTGCTTTTACGCGTGCAATTAACTCACGCGTGCTAAATGGTTTGGTAACATAATCGTCAGCCCCCATCTCCAATCCAAGCACTTTATCAATTTCAGAGCCCTTCGCCGTTAGCATAATAATTGGGAAATCGTATTTTTTACGAACTTCACGACAAACTTCCATACCATCACGCTTTGGTAGCATAATATCTAACAGCATTAAATCCGGTTGCTCTTCTTCAATTTTTTCTAACGCTTCGTCTCCGTCATAAGCACAAATAACACGGTAGCCTTCTTTAATTAAATTAAACTGCAAAATGTCTGCGATCGGTTTTTCATCATCCACTACTAAAATAGTTTTATTCATTATCCACTCTTCCTTTCGCAATACTATCTATTATCAAAAGATTTATTTGTTTTCTAAATTCCTACTACTAACTCTATCATGCTTTAACTTTTGATGCATTAAACAGATGTTTTTGTGCAATTATTTTCTGGGAAATAAACGCATAAATGAACAAAAGCGCTAAAGCGCCTGCTTAGCCCCGACAGCTGCTTTCGAGCCCGAAGTGAAGGCGCTCTCTTTGCCTTCACCCGAGGGATCGAAGCGACCTCAGGGGGGCTGGCGCTTTAGCCTAGACGTTGCATTTACTTTTTTAAAAGTTATCCACATGGCGAAATTTTATAATTTCCTTCACAATAAAAAAAGAACAGTCCGTTCGAAAATGGACTGTCGAAATGGTTTATTTTAAATAAGATAAAGGATTAACATATGAACCGTTTTTATGCACTTCAAAATGTAAATGTATACCCGTTGAACGTCCTGTTGATCCCATAATGCCCATGCTAGATCCTTGTGCGACTACTTGTCCAACCGAAACACTGATTTTTGATAAGTGTGCGTAAATTGTTTCATATCCATTGTTATGATTCACAACGATTTTATTACCGTATGTACCGTCCCAGCCTGTAAACGTTACAACACCATTATCAGATGCTTTAATCGCATAGTTTGAAGGACGTGCAATATCAATGCCGCGGTGGTAAGAGCCCCAACGTGCGCCCATATCGCTTGAAATGTATCCCCCGTTTGTCGGCCAAGCAAATGTACCTGTACCACGAGAAGGTATCACTTTTGTGCCTATAACAACAACGCGATTTTCTGGCTCTTGAAGAATTGTTTCACTTGTTTGAGCACGTTCGACACGAATGCCGTTTTCTTCAGTAATTAAATAGGAAACTTCTTTCTTACCAGATGCTCCTTCTTGTTTAACAACTTTCTCACCTTTAAGCATTGTGTCATCTTCTTCAGTAATCTTTGCGTAATCAATATTTTCAGTGTTCTTTTTTTCATAAACTACATTTACTGAAACATATGGCTTATGTACTGTTACATTAATTTGTTGACCAATATTTAATACCGAATCTTCATTAATCGACGGATTTAATGCTACTAGCTCTGCTGTTTTTAGACCATGTGCATGCGCAATAGAGCCTAATACATCTCCAGCTTTAACCGTGTAAAGCTGTTGCTCTAATGACCCTGTTTGCAGTAGTTGCACCGCTTCTTCTACCGTAACAATCGATGAAGGCAATACAGATGCTTCACTACCTGTTATATCTGCGGATAAAGCTATTTCTAAAATACGAGTTGCATCTTTCTGCAACGGTGGTAATTCGGCAATAGCTACTTGTCTAGTATTCAATTCATCTATCTCTTCTTGCGAAACATATTGAAGTTTCAATAAGTTAATAGCATCTTCATAGTCGTTTTGATCCTTTAAGTAAGCAACTGGCGTACCGTTCACCTGCAACGCATAGGCTTGTGCCTCTACTTCGATTACTTCTTGAAGTTTTTCTAATGTTTCACTATCTTTTGCTTCTACCTTAAATACTTGCTCCGGTATTACTGTAATATTCGAACTAGCATCAACAAATAATTCCTTATATTGAATTCTAGCTTCTTGCTCTTTTTGTTCAACTAATTGTTGAATAACTGTTTCGTCTGATACCGAACCAATATATGAATTAGCCACATAGACGTGGTATATCTTTTCGAATGCATCTTTATCTTCTATCTCTTTTGCGAAACCTAGATTAAAAGTCAAGCTGGATATTAAAAATGCTAATACTGCAGCCTTCTTAAACTTACCATTTTGACGATTAAAAAGACTTAAATTTAGTTGTTTGAAGTCTATTTTGTTCCATTTCGAACTCATGATAAAGCCCCTTCCGATAGATAACCTATAACCATTTGTATAGGTTTTTTTTATCGTGCATAAAAAACACACTTATCTAATGTACCATATTCCTTATTTCGGGTGAAGATTTTACAGCTCTTTGTAATATAATTGTATTATTTTCTAAATTTTTATTACATCCGACTTAATGCAGTACGAGTATGATTAAGGGTGTAGCATTTATTTTTATATTCAAATAACAAGAGTTCTTTACTATTTTATTTTTATTTACTTATTACTTTTTACTTTAAAGCTATTTCGTTAAAATAAGAGCTAGAGAACAACACAAAGTGATTGGAGAGATTTTTATTGAGTGACCATTCAAAGACATCACAACCACATGTGATGCAAAAACCTTTATTGACTGGTAAATTTTTTATACGTATTATTTTAGTTATAATAGGTGCTCTTATCTTCGCTGTCGGACTTGAGTTATTTTTAGTCCCTAACCAAGTAATGGATGGTGGTATAGTTGGTATTTCTATTATGGCTTCCCACATATTAGGTGTACCTTCCGGGGTATTTATCTTCACCATCAACCTTCCCTTCCTATACCTTGGATACAAACAAATTGGTAAAACCTTTGCAATTACTACTGCTGTTGGAATTACCGTACTTTCAGTTGCAACCATCTACTTACATCAACTAGAACCTTTTACCACTGATGTACTACTAGCGACTGTATTTGGTGGTATTATTTTAGGTGTCGGTGTAGGTATTGTTATCCGTTTTGGGGGATCACTAGACGGGACTGAAATTTTAGCTATCCTATTTACGAAAAGGCTTCCTTTCTCAGTAGGTGAGATCATTATGTACGTCAACTTACTGATTTTCACAGCAGCTGGTTTCGTCTTTACATGGGAACAAGCAATGTATTCGGTTATTGCCTACTATATTGCCGCTAAAATGATTGACATTGTAGTTGAAGGATTAAACGAATCTAAATCTGTTCACATTATTAGTGATCATGCTGATATTATTGGTCAGGCAATCATTGACCGCTTAGGACGTGGTGTTACATACTTAAATGGCCAAGGCGCTTACACAGGTGATGATAAAAAAGTTATCTTCACTGTAGTAACCCGTATCGAAGAAGCAAAATTAAAGAGCATTGTGCAAGAACTTGATCCGAACGCCTTTATGTCTATTAGCAATGCTGCGGAAGTTAGTGGCGGACGCTTTAAGAAAAAAGATATTCACTAATAGTAGTTCTATCCCGCCAGCATGCATCAGCGTGCTACGGGATTTTTTTTAGTTGGAGTAGCGAGGCTATTTTGAAATTAATGCATTCCATTCTAAAACATAACGTGCAATTGATTTAGGCCGAAACTACATACTATCTATACACTTACAAGTTACCTTTTCAATATTCTTATATTTCACTTACTACATTAAATTTGGCTGCAGCTCCAACATCGATAAAATTAGAAAAACCCCTAAAGGTTGATCCCTTAGGAGTTGCATTTTCATTATTCCCAAATATCATTTACGACGTCCGCTCTCTCCGTTCGCGTTTGCAGCTGACGCTTCGCTTTCGCTGCAGAACAAACGTCGGGTAAAATCAATACTTCTAACGGATTACCCTTTAGGAGTTAAGATTTCATTATTCCCATATATCGTTTACGACGTCCGCTCTCTCCGTTCGCGTTTGCAGCTGACGCTTCGCTTTCACTGCAGAACAAACGTCGGGTAAAATCAATACTTCTAACGGATTACCCTTTAGGAGTTAAGATTTCATTATTCCCATATATCGTTTACGACGTTTGTTTGCTCCCGAGCTGGACCTACTGAGAACGTCATTAGGTTAATGCCTGTAAGCTCTAGTACCCGTTCGATGTATTTACGTGCATTCTCAGGTAATTCCTCTAACGTACGGACATTTGTTACATCCTCTGACCACCCTGGAAGCTCTTCGTACACAGGTTTACACTGTTCAATAATGTGTAAGTTCGCTGGATATTCTGTAATGATTTCACCGTTATAGTCGTAAGCTGTACAAATTTTTACTGTCTCTAAACCTGATAAAACATCGATTGAGTTTAAAGCTAAATCCGTAATTCCTGATACACGGCGAGAGTGACGTACGACAACTGCGTCAAACCATCCAACACGGCGGGGACGACCTGTTGTGGTACCGTATTCACGTCCCACTTCGCGGATTTGATGTCCAATTTCATCGTGTAATTCACTTGGGAACGGACCATCACCTACGCGAGACGTATACGCTTTACATACACCAACTACACGAGATATAACATTTGGACCTACACCAGCGCCGATTGCCACGCCACCTGCTACTGGATTTGATGATGTAACGAATGGGTATGTTCCTTGGTCCACGTCTAGCATAATACCTTGTGCACCTTCAAATAGCACTTTACCTCCTTCATCGATTACATCATTTAAAATTTTCGATGTATCTGTTACATAATGGGCAATTTCTTGACCATATGCATAATATTCTTCAAAAATGTCCTCGAAGTTTAGGCCTTCCACTTCATAAAATTTCGTAAATAAACGGTTTTTCAGTTCTAAGTTTGTTCGTAATTTTTGTTCAAAAATATCTTTATCTAAAAGATCTGCCATCCGAATACCAATACGACCTACTTTATCTTGGTAACATGGGCCAATCCCTTTTGCTGTTGTGCCTATTTTTTGATTGCCACGGCTTGCTTCGTCTACGATGTCTTGGTGGATATGATAAGGAAGAATAACGTGAGCACGATTTGAAATACGTAAGTTAGATGTCTCAATACCGCGAGCCTGTAATCCTTTTAATTCAGTAACAAGTGATTTCGGGTTAACAACTAAACCATTTCCCATAACTGATATTTTTTCTTTATAAAATATACCCGATGGAATTAAGTGTAACTTATACGTTTCATCACCAATTTTAATCGTGTGACCTGCATTATCTCCGCCAGCAAAGCGTGCAATTGCATCTGCTTTTTTTGAAAGGAAGTCCGTAATTTTACCTTTACCTTCATCTCCCCATTGCGTTCCAACTACAACAACTGATGTCATACTGAGCACCTCCGAAAGACGCTTCTCGCGTCCTTGTTATCAAGCAAGAAACATTGTAACAATTCATACTATATTACGTCAACAAAAAACAAATAAAAAACACGAACATTTATTAGCTAACGCTAATTACATGTTCGTGTTCCAGGAAATCAGTCCCTTGGTGGCGGTGCTTCATATTGTGACCAGTCCACATTGAGAAATTTATTAAATTCTTTACGGAAAGCAAGTGTTACGGTACCTGTTGGACCATTACGCTGTTTGGCAATAATAATTTCAATCATATTCTTACTTTCGGATTCTTTATCGTAATAATCATCACGGTATAAGAAGGCAACGATATCCGCATCTTGCTCAATTGATCCCGACTCACGTAAATCACTCATCATCGGACGTTTATCCTGACGTTGTTCTACACCACGTGATAACTGAGATAACGCAATGACGGGAACTTTTAATTCACGCGCTAATCCTTTAAGGGAACGCGAAATTTCAGATACTTCCTGTTGGCGATTTTCCCCAGGCTTCCCACTACCTTGGATTAACTGCAAGTAATCGATCAAAATCATGCCAAGCCCATGCTCTTTTTCGAGACGACGACATTTTGCACGAATTTCGTTAATACGAATACCTGGTGTATCATCAATGAAAATACCCGAGTTTGATAAGCTCCCCATAGCCATCGTTAGCTTACCCCAGTCGTCTGTCGTTAGGGCACCTGTACGTAACACCTGTGCGTCAATATTACCTTCCGCACAAAGCATACGCATAACAAGTTGGTCTGCCCCCATCTCTAGTGAGAAAATTGCTACGTTTTCACGCGCCTGTACGGCCACACTTTGCGCGACGTTTAGCGCAAAGGCTGTTTTCCCTACTGAAGGACGAGCTGCTACGATAATTAAATCATTGCGCTGGAAACCCGCAGTTATATGATCTAAATCACGGAAGCCGGTCGGAATACCGGTAACATCACCCTCCCGTGATTGGAGCTGCTCAATTTTATCAAATGTTTGTACAAGTACATCTTTTACGTGCTTAAAATCCCCCGCATTTTTACGGTTGGAAACTTCTAGCATCTTTTTTTCGGCTTCAGATAACAAAGCCTCTACTTCATCTTCACGAGTATAGCCATCTTCTGCAATTTTTGTTGCAACACGAATAAGTCGACGAAGAAGTGCTTTTTCTTCTACAATTTTTGCATAATGTGCAATGTTGGCAGCTGTCGGTACAGCGCTCGCAAGCTCCGTTAAATACGATAGCCCGCCCACATCCTCAAGCTCTTTTTTAACCGATAGTTCTTCTGTTACTGTGACAACATCTATCGCTTTCCCTTGATCGCTTAATGTGAGCATCGTTTGGAAAATTTTCTGATGTGCTGTCCGGTAAAAATCTTCCGCGATTAAAATTTCTGATGCCGTGATAAGCGCTTGTGGTTCAAGGAATATGGCACCGATAACCGATTGCTCAGCTTCATAGTTATGCGGCGGAACGCGGTCCATCATGGATTCGTTCATAGTGTTCGCTCCTTATTCTTCTGTAACCTGTACTTTAAGTATTGCCTTTACTTCAGGATGTAGTTTTACCGGAACATTAGTGAAGCCTAAAGAGCGGATGCCCTCGTTACATTCCATTTTACGTTTATCAACTTTAAAGCCGTGTTTCTTTTGTAGCGCGTCTGCGATTTGTTTTGTTGAAACAGACCCAAAAAGACGGCCACCTTCACCAGATTTTGCTTTTAATTCAACTGTTAATGCTTCCAGCTGCGCTTTTAAATCTTTTGCGGCTTGAAGTTCAGCAGCAGCATTTTTTTCTTCTAATTTCTTTTGACCCTCTAATTGACTCATTGCTTGGTTACTCGCTTCTACCGCAAAACCATTTTTAATTAAAAAGTTTTGCGCGTAACCGTCCGCCACATTTTTAATTTCACCTTTTTTACCTTTACCTTTAACATCTTTTAAAAATACTACTTTCATTGTTCCGAACTCCCCTCTACTATTTCTGTAATTGCTGTTGTTAAGTATTGTTTAACCTCATCAATGGAGTTAGCCTCCATTTGAGTTGCAGCATTCGTTAAATGGCCGCCCCCGCCGAGTTTTTCCATGACGAGCTGAACGTTAATATCGCCAAGCGAGCGCGCACTAATGCCAATTAACCCGTCCGCACGATGCGCAATAACAAATGCCGCTGATACATCCTTCATTGTCAATAAAATATCCGCTGTTTGTGCAATAAGTACTGAATCGTACACGCGATTGTCTTCACCACTTGCAATAGCAATACCCGGACGTACAAATTTAACCGTTTGAACGATTTTTGATCGCGCAATATACGTATCCACGTCTTCTTTTAATAGGCGCTGGACTAAAATCGTATCAGCACCATGTGTTCGTAGATACGACGCAGCTTCAAACGTACGCGCCCCTGTACGAAGTGTAAAACTCTTCGTGTCCACGATAATACCAGATAATAAAGCAGTTGCTTCTAGCATCGCCATCTTCTCTGTTTTTGGTTGGTATTCTAACAGCTCCGTGACAAGCTCAGCTGTTGATGAGGCGTACGGTTCCATATAAACAAGTGTCGGATTGACGATAAACTCTTCGCCGCGGCGATGGTGATCAATCACAACAACCTTTTCTACTCTACTCAGCAAACGCTCATCTATAACTAGGCTCGGCTTATGTGTATCCACAATGACTAAAAGCGATTTAGCTGTCATTTTTGAAAATGCTTCCTCTGGTGAAATAAAACGATTATAAAAATCAGAGCGTGCTTCAATTTCATCCATCAGCCGGCTAACACTACCATTCAATTCATCGAAATTAATTACAACGAAGCCTTCTATTTTATTCATTTCAGCCATTTTACGCACGCCAACAGAAGCACCGATTGAATCCATATCCGGGTATTTATGACCCATGACAAATACGCGGTCACTATCTTGAATTAAGTCACGCAGTGCATGAGAGATGACACGAGCACGTACACGTGTCCGCTTCTCTACCGGATTCGTTTTCCCTCCGTAAAATCGCAGTTTCCCGTTTGGTTGTTTAATTGCTACCTGGTCCCCGCCCCGCCCTAACACAAGGTCTAAACTTGACTGCGCAAGCTCACCTAGCTCTACAAGTGACGGCGAGTCTGCACCTACACCAATACTCAACGTCAGCGATAAATTTTTTTGGATTGTCTTTTCACGAATATCATCTAAAATGGAGAACTTCTTTTTCTCAAGCTCCGCTAAAATAGATTCATTTAATACAGCTATAAAACGGTCTGATGAAATACGCTTCGCAAAAATCCCGTACTTTGCTGCCCAGTCATTAATAATCGAAGTCACCATCGTATTCGTCAAACTACGCGTCTGATCATCCATAGCTGATGTTAACTCATCATAGTTATCAATAAATAAAATGGCAAGAACAGTGCGGTCTGCGTAATACTGCGTTTCAATTTCTAATTGCTCTGTTACATCGAAGAAATAGAGTAGCTGTTCACTTTGTTTGTAATACACGCGATATTTTCGATCCCGAATAGTCACTGTAATCTCACGCTTCTCTTCCGGCTTTGTTAAGCTGTAAAGCCCTTCCGATAAAACGAACATATCCTGACCAATTAATGTTTCTGTATCAAGTATTTGGAGCATAAACGGATTGGCCCATTCAATGATATATTGACCATTAATGAGTAAAATTCCGATTGGCATTTCTAAAAAGGCTTCTTCCCCTACTTTTTTCATACGGAAAGATAGTGTTTCAATATGCTTCTCTGTTTCTATATACGTATTTTTTTCAATTTTCCATGCATATGCAATTGCCACTAAATCAATCATTACGTACGCGATACCAATCCAGACGTTCCAAATCATTAAGAAGGCAGCTGGGACTATACCTAAAATGGATAGAACTAAAAGTGGATAACGAATTGGTCGTTTACGAAAAATACCCATTTTCATCAGCTCCTCATTTTTGAATCTTGCCTTTGATAAATTCACGCACATTAAAGCCTAAATCAATAATGCCCAGTAAAATTACAAACGAATAGAGCGGAATTGCGAGTAATGTCCCGAGTACTTTGATAAACTTTGGCAGGCCGTATTCATCGACAGTAAAATGAATGAATGATACCCCTTGGACCGTCAAAAGTACCCATAACACAAGTGACACGTTTAATGTTATGACATAGGACGTCGAGCCCACTTCTGGATGAACGAATAAATTAATACACAAAACTATAAGGTAATACCACAATACTGCACGAGGCAGGCGTAAATTTTTAAATGTCGAAAATTTTGGAACTTCAATACCTAAACGTTTAAGCATTGGTAAGTTTAACGCGATAAGTAGGAAAGTCAGTGCAAATATCGCTACGGTAATAGATGCTGGCAGAGCCATTTCCATCATACTAAACATTTGTTCTAAATTTTCTTCTGAAATAGGCGTTTGCCCCGTTATATTTTCAGAAAACTCAATGGATTTCTCATAACTTTCACGCATTAACTTCATTGAATCTTGAATAAAATCAAATTCAAATAAACGTAATGAGATTAAGTACTGCACAGCAAATGTAAATAATAGCGTTAAACTAGAAGATATAAATAAATAAACTTTACTCTTTTTCAGGCGAAGTGCATCACCAATCGCAACACCAACTGCTGAAAAAATTAGCGAAAACGGTAAAATCAATAAACCGCCAATGAAAAATGTAATAAAAATTGCTATAGCTGCCACAAAAATAGATGAACTACGATTATAGGTTGCGCTATACCACGCTATCGGTAATAGTGCAAACACAGTAGCTATAATGCTAATAAAAGGTACATAAAAGGCAACTGCAATTAATACCGTAAATAGCGCAATCATCATCGCACCATGTGCTAGCCTTTTTGTTTGATTATTTGGCATGGAGAACCTTCCTTTTTCTAATTAAAAAAACTTTTCTCACTCATCTATTGTACCATCTTTCAAAGCGCAAACAAAATAACGACAAAGAGAATGTATGTGAATTTGACAAGTCATTGACCGTCCACATTGTTTGCTTACAGGCTTTTTGGACAATAAAAAAACCGATAAAATCTACGAGAGATTTCATCGGATTTTCAATTGTTTGATTGGTTCTGAATAACCAATTCATTCAATCTTATTTGTCTTCAGCTACGAATGGAAGTAATGCCATAATACGTGAAACTTTAATTGCAGATGTAAGTTTACGTTGGTATTTAGCGCTTGTTCCAGTTACGCGACGTGGAAGAATTTTTCCGCGCTCAGAGATGAATTTCTTTAAAAGATCTACATCTTTGTAGTCGATGTGCGTAATGTTGTTCGAAGTGAAGTAGCAAACTTTACGGCGTTTGCGGCCTCCGCGACGTGGTGCCATTATCGGTGTCCTCCTTTAATTTTTATTTAGTAGATGTCTCATTCTTAAAACGGTAAATCGTCTTCAGAAACTTCGATTGGTCCTTTGCTATTAGCAAATGGATCTTCATCTACACGTGTATAATTTTGCTGATTCTGAGGTGGTTGATTTTGTTGATATGAACCATACGAATCTTGTGCAGGAGCACCGCCACCAAATTGTTGGTTAGGTTGACTATTATATGCCGGTTGCCCGCCACCATAATTTTGTTGTCCACCATACTGTTGATTTGACGTTGGTTGCGATGTGTTACTTGCGGTACCACGCGATTCTAAGAATTGCACAGCATCAGCAATGACATCTGTCGTGTAAACACGCTTCCCATCTTGTCCTTCATAGCTTCCTGTTTGAATACGGCCTTCCACTCCAATCAAACTTCCCTTTTTCATGAAGTTCGCTAAGTTTTCAGCTTGTTTTCTCCAAGCAATACAACCGATGAAGTCAGCTTCGCGTTCACCTTGTTGATTCGAAAAAGTTCGGTTTACAGCAATTGTAAATCGAGCCATTGGAACCCCACTTGGTGTATAACGAAGTTCTGGATCCTTCGTAAGTCTTCCGACTAAAACGACACGGTTAATCATCAATAAACAACCTCCTTTTCAGCATTTTGGTTAAAAATTATTTTACTTCTTGACGAACAGCGATGTGACGGATAATGTCTTCGCTGATGTTAGCTAAACGAGTGTATTCATTGATAGCTTCTGTTTCAGCGTTTACTTTCACGATTTGGTAGAAACCTTCGCGGAAGTCGTTGATTTCGTAAGCTAAGCGGCGTTTGCCCCACTCTTTTGCTTCGATGATCTCAGCACCGTTTGAAGTTAAGATTTCGTTGAAACGCTCTACTAAAGCTTTCTTCGCTTCATCTTCAATGTTCGGGCGGATGATGTACATTAATTCATACTTTCTCATCTTTATTTTGCACCTCCTTATGGACTTGGGCTCTCCGAATTTTCGGGAGCAAGGAGTAAGTAACTTTTATTACTCACATCAATGAATTGTAACACAGTCAAAAATTCCGCGCAACTATGTAGCTAGCAATTCACTAGATTACCTGGCTATAATCTAAACAAAGGAGGTTTGATAATGGAACAACCTACTGTTATTGAACTAGATATGCAAAAACTAGCAAAACAAAATGTGTGGGCAACTTTTATTTGTACAGCCGTGCTAATTTTCTTAAATGTATTAATTCAAGGGCAGTTTTCTGCCGCCTTTCATCTAATTCATCTTGTTTATTTTGCCCTTTTTTACATGGTACTAATCGTGCTACACGAGGCATTTCATTTAATTGGTTTTATGCTCTTTGGACGCGTAAAATATCGCGACCTTGATTACGGCGTTAATTTTAAGCTTGGCGTTGCCTATGCAACGACCTCAAAACCTTTGCAAAATGCAGCAATGAAAAAAGCATTGCTCCTTCCGTTTTGGACAACCGGTATGGTGCCGGTACTGTGCGGGCTCTATTTTGATAACTACTTACTACTAACCGTGGGCGCATTTCTGATAGCTGGTGCAATCGGTGATTTTACGATGTATCGCAAACTAAGAGCCTTCCCAAACGATGCACTCGTGAAAGATGATCCACAACAACCACGCCTTTATGTCTACTCTGATGTTCATTCATTATAACTCAACGCAAAGAAATACACAAACACTTGTTCGTATATTATTAGAAAGACACAACTCGCCCAAAATAGGGCGAGTTGATGTCGTTACTAATATGAACAGGAAGGTTATACTTTCTTATCCACTAAAAAAACGAGGAAATCACAATAGATTCCCTCATTTGTTTCTTCATTATTAATCTTTATCTAGCTTCGCGCATTAGCCGCTCAGCTTTTATACGTTAAAACGGAATAACATAATGTCACCGTCTTGTACGATGTATTCTTTACCTTCTAAACGTACTTTACCCGCTTCTTTTGCTGCTGCTTGAGAGCCAGCTACTACTAAATCATCAAATGCCACTGTTTCTGCACGGATGAAGCCGCGTTCAAAGTCTGTGTGGATTACGCCTGCACATTGTGGCGCTTTCATGCCTTTACGGAATGTCCAAGCGCGTACTTCTTGTACACCTGCAGTAAAGTAAGTAGCTAGTCCAAGTAGATCATAAGAAGCGCGAATTAATTGGTCTAAACCAGACTCTTTAATCCCTAGTTCTTCTAAGAACATTGCCTTTTCTTCGTCATCTAACTCTGAAATTTCTTCTTCAATTTTTGCACAAATTGTAATAACTTGTGCGCCTTCAGCTGCTGCAAATTTACGCACCATTTTTACGTATTCATTATCGTCCGCTTCTGCTACTTCATCTTCTGATACGTTTGCCACATACAGCATTGGTTTGATTGTTAATAAGTGAAGACCTTTGACCACTTTCATTTCATCTTCTGTTAGTTCTGCCGCGCGAGCAGGTTTTTCAGCTTCTAATGTTTCTTTAATTTTAAGGAGGATTGGCTCTTCAATCATCGCTTCTTTATCTTTTTGTTTTGCCATTTTTGCAACACGTTGAATACGTTTCTCTACTGATTCCATGTCCGCTAAAATAAGCTCTAAATTGATAACTTCGATGTCATCGATTGGGTCGATTGTACCGGCTACGTGTGTAATGTTTTCATCTACGAAACAACGTACTACTTGGCAAATCGCATCTACTTCACGGATGTGCGCAAGGAATTTATTCCCTAACCCTTCACCTTTTGAAGCGCCTTTTACAATGCCCGCAATATCAGTAAACTCGAAAGCTGTTGGAACAGTTTTCTTCGGAACGACCAATTCTGTTAACTTTTGTAAACGAGCATCCGGAACTTCTACGATTCCTACGTTTGGATCGATTGTTGCGAATGGGTAGTTGGCAGCAAGCGCACCTGCTTTTGTAATTGCGTTAAATAATGTTGATTTACCGACATTTGGTAAACCTACAATACCAGCTGTTAATGCCATAATTGACACAACCTTTCTATTTTCAGTTCATATTTTCTAAATTAAATAACCTTGTCTATTATATTGATAACTTTGACAAAAGTCTATTTTACGATTTAAGCCTCTGTAGCCTTCACTAATACCTTCTTCATTTTCTTTTCAAATTCACGACGTGGGATCATGACGCTATGCCCGCAGCCTTCACATTTAATACGAATGTCTGCACCCAGACGAATGATTTTCCATGCATTTGTGCCGCACGGATGTTGTTTTTTCATTTCTACAACATCATTCAATGCAAATTGCTTTGCTTCCATTACTCTTCGCCTCCTTGATTTCGATCGTAGAACATCATTTTTGGATAAGCTAACGGAATCCCATTTTTCGCTAAAATATCAATTACATCACGGCGAATAATACGCGAAATTCCAAGTTGTTGCAGTGGTAATGTTTCTACAGTAATACGAATGGTTGCTTCCGTACCCGTTGTATTGGCCACACCTAAAAACTTTGGTGCGCCAACAAGCTCACTATACTTCTCAGGTAATGTTTCTAAATAATTTTGAATAATCTTTTCTACCTTTTCGATATCTGCATCTAAAGAAACTTGCATATCAACCATTATTTTTGAGTTATTAATCGAGTAGTTAATAACATCCGTAATTAAACCATTTGGAATAATAAACTGTTCTCCTGTATTCCCTTTAATCTTCGTCGTACGGAGGCCAATTTCCAAAACTGTGCCTTCAGCTGTATTTAACTTAATATAATCCCCTACACCAAACTGGTCCTCAAAAATAATGAAGAAACCTGTGATGACATCTTTCACTAAACTTTGCGCACCAAAACCGATTGCTAATCCGGCGATTCCAGCACCCGCAAGTAAACCTGCAATTTCAATATTAAGCACAGATAAAACCGCCATAATGGCCGAGAAATAAACTAAGTATGACAATACACTTTGTAGTAATTTTAAAATCGTTTTGTGACGGCGTTCTGAATAATTTAAAGGAGAATGCGTACGTAGTGAAAAGACATTGGCAATAATCTTTTTCCCTACAATAACAACAAGCCAAGAAAGGACGAGTATAGCAATAATCTTAATGGTCGCAACCATGATGAAATCCCATAATTCTTCACTCGTTATAAAATCCCAAAACTTTTGAGTAAAACGCGCTAACCCTTTTAAATCCGTTGTCCCTAAATCTAACTCTAATTGTTCTGTTTCCATTTTTTCCACCTCTTGTATAACAGTCTTACATTTTGAATATACTGCATAAATATATCGCATTTTGTAATTTTTCTCGAGCATTCCACTAAATAAACAGAAAGTGAGTCATAATTTATGCCAAAAAAAAATCGATTTCCGTCAACATCTAATGTTCACTATGATAAAACCGGTGCTGTCTGGCAATTAAGTGAATACTTTTTAGAAGTTATTCCATTTGATGCTGAACAACTTGTTTTCTGCTGCATTGGCACAGACCGCTCTACTGGCGATGCACTAGGGCCACTAATTGGCAGTCAGTTAAAAGGAGACTTTGCTTTTCCGTTCCGTATTATCGGCACACTTGAAACGCCGCTTCATGCGCTGAACATAACTGAGATTTATGAACAGCTCCAGCTCGAAGAAGTAAAACCGTTCATTGTAGCAATTGATGCTTGTCTTGGTGAAGAAGAAACAATTGGTACCATCCTTGTTCAACAAGGTCCATTATTTCCTGGTCGCGCTGTAAAAAAACAACTACCCCCAATCGGTGACATTTCAGTAAAAGGAATTGTCAACGTTGGAGGCTTTATGGAAACACTTGTCCTGCAAAACACACGGCTACATTTAACCTATTCTATGAGCGATAAAATTACCCGTGCACTACTACTTTCTTGGCAACGACATTTATTGAAAGGGAAACATAATTCCAATAACTACGGCTACAACTACAATTCCAGGCAGAAGATTGGCTACGCGGATTTTCGTTAGGCCAGCAATATTCAATCCGATTGCCATAATCATCACTCCACCTGTTGCTGTCATCTCTTGGATGAATAAGTTTAGTGCAGCTTGTGGTACATATGAACTAATAACACCCGCTAAAAGAGCTATTACGCCCTGGTAGATGAATACAGGAATAGCTGATAATAACACGCCTATCCCTAATGTCGACGCTAAAATAATCGATGTAAAACCATCAATAATGCCTTTTGTAATAAGTACATTATGGTCATTACGCAGTCCGCTATCTAATGCACCTATGACTGCCATTGAGCCAATGACAAAAATAAGTGAAGCCGTTACAAATCCTTCTGCGATTTTCCCCTCACTTGCTTTTGCGCCAAACAGTGACTCGACCCACCTACCAAACCGATTAAATTGTTTATCTAAATCGAGCCACTCACCTACAACAGCACCTACTACAAGACTCACAATAACAATAATAAAATTATTACTCTCAAAGCCCATTTGTATACCCAGCACAGCAACCGCAAGACCAATAATGGTTAGCACGGTTTGTTTCATCGTCTCTGGCATATTTTTAAAAAATCGGCCAACGAGCGCGCCAATAATAATAAAGAACGCATTTAATAAAGAACCTAATAAAACCATTCCCATGCCTCATTCCTATGTAGAAAAAATAGAGCACCTACTACTATGCTAATAGGCGCTCATATATTATTCTGGCTCTAGCTGCAAAATTTCTAAAATACGTTGTAGATCATCTTCGGAGTAAAACTCGATTTCAATTTTCCCTTTATTTTTAGCCTTTTTAATTTGAACTTGGGTTCCGAAGTATTCGCGTAGCTGCGCTTCTGTTGCTTGTACAAATACATCTTTATTAACAGGCTTTGTTTCATGTGAAACATCGTCGTTAAATGATTGAACAAGCGCCTCAAGCTGGCGAACATTTAATTGCTCATTCATTACCTTTTCCGCTACTTCAGGAATTCGCTTTTTGTTTTTTAGTCCTAGCAATGTTCGACCATGTCCCATTGACAGCAACCCTTGATTTACTTTTTCAATAATATCCTCAGGTAATTGAAGTAACCGAATATGATTGGCAATATGTGGGCGACTTTTACCTAAACGCTTCGCTAATTCTTCCTGTGTGAAGTTTAGCTGATGAATTAAGCTGTTATACGCTTCGGCCTCTTCAATTGGAGTTAAATCTTCACGTTGCAAATTTTCTAAAATGGCTAGCTCCATCATTTGCTGCTCATTTAACTCTTTAATAATTGCAGGGATTTCAGTCATACCAGCAAGCTTCGATGCGCGGTAGCGGCGTTCGCCAACAACGATTTCAAATTTTTTCCCCTTTTTGCGTACGACAATCGGTTGAATAATGCCATGCTCCTTAATTGACTGCGCTAATTCTTCTATCGCCTCTGCTTGAAAGATTTTACGTGGTTGAAAAGGATTCATAACAAGTTTACTTAAATCAATTTGCTCAATGGTCTCTTCGTTATGTACCATTTCTTCAGGAAACAGAGCGCCAATCCCTTTACCTAATCCTTTAACCATTTTTAATCACTTCCCTTGCTAACTCTAAATAAAGTTCTGCACCACGTGACTTCGCATCATAAATAATAATTGGCTCCCCGTGACTTGGTGCTTCACTAAGCCGTACATTGCGTGGAATAATCGATTTATATACTTTATCTCGGAAGTATTTTTTCACTTCCTCGATAACTTGAATTCCTAAATTTGTCCGCGCGTCAAGCATTGTTAATAATACGCCGTCGATTGTCAAAGTCTTATTTAAATGCTTTTGCACAAGACGAACTGTTGAAAGAAGTTGACTTAGCCCTTCTAATGCGTAATATTCACACTGTACAGGAATAATAATCGCATCCGAAGCAGTTAATGCATTAATCGTTAATAATCCTAAAGAGGGCGGGCAATCAATAATAATATAATCAAATTTCCCTTTTACTTCTTTTAATGCATTTTTCAAACGTACTTCACGTGAAACGGTGGAGACAAGTTCAATTTCTGCACCGGCTAAAGAAATTGTTGCTGGAATAATATACAGATTTTCAACCTTTGTTTGTTGAATGACATTTTTGACATCCTCATCATCAATTAACACATCATAAATACAGCTCTCTAGATCACCTTTTTTTACGCCAATACCACTTGATGCATTTCCTTGTGGGTCAATATCGATAAGCAACACTCGTTTCCCTAGATACGCTAGACAAGCGCTCAAGTTTACTGATGTTGTTGTCTTCCCTACGCCACCTTTTTGATTGGCGATTGCAATAATTCTTCCCAAATGTGCACCTGCTTTCATCACTTCGATTCGTTTCAAACAGCTGATTCTCGTAATTTATGTTTCACGTATTCCAAACTAGATTATAAACAGAAAATTTACTAATTAATTACCATTCTAACAAAAATTCGTTGAAAGCGATGCATGAATATTCTTAAATTAGATGAATATTTATTAGAAAGCTAAATTTATCTCCAAAATTTGGCAAGATGATGTCCTTTATTTAGTGTATAAGAAAGTAATAATTTCTTATACACTAAAAAATCCCCTGCGCTAAAGTTCTGCAACAGGAGAAATGCTTGATTAAATTATTTTTTCTTCGGGATTTTCACAGTGATTTGGTAGTACTCTTCTGTGTCTTCCTCTTCTGTTTTTAGTTGAATGCCACTTCTTGTCACCATCGATAACGATTGCTTGATCGTATTGAGTGCAATACGTACATCTTTGCTAATTGCTTTACGCCTCGGCTTGTCTTTTTTCTCTGGCTCTTGCTCTGGCTGTAATAATACTTGGATTTGCTGTTCTAATTGGCGTACATTCCAGTCAAATTCTTTTGTCGCCGCAACCAATTGCATTTGTAACTGCTCGTCTTTAATCGCAATTAACGCTCGCGCATGACGTTCAGAAATTTCACGCTGTAAAATGGCTTCTTGCACAAATTGAGGTAACTTTAGTAAACGTAGCTTATTAGCCACAGTCGACTGCCCTTTTCCTAAGCGCTGAGCTAATGCCTCTTGTGTAAGTGAATGCAGCTCAAGTAATTGCTGATACGCGAGTGCTTCTTCAATTGCTGTTAATTCTTCACGCTGAAGATTTTCAATTAGTGCAATTGAAGCCGTCTCTTTATCATTTAAATCGCGTACAATTGCAGGTACTTCGGTCCATTGTAATTTTTTCATTGCACGGTATCGACGTTCACCCGCAATAATTTCATAGCTTCCCGTGCCATCATGCGTTGGACGTATAACAATTGGCTGGATTACACCATGTGTATGAATCGTTCTTGATAATTCCTCGATTTTTTCGTCATCAAAAACAGTACGCGGCTGGTAACGGTTAGGAACAATTTTTACAATAGGAATTTTAACTACTTCTTCTGAAGCCATATTAACCTCTACAACTTCGACTTCACTTTTCACTTCTGGCTCTACTTTAGCTCCGCCTCCGAAAAAACGTGAAAAAGGACTTTTCATCCGAGTGGCACCACCTTTAAGAAACTATCTTGCTCATTATAAATATTATTTAGTATTCAGTAAGAAATGTACATAGTCTATTGAATGTTAATATCTTTAAAAATAACATAAATCTAAATATGTGTGTGCCAAACTAAAAAATTATTTCCTTTTGGCGATGTTTCACATGAAACAATTACTACTGAATTGGTGTTTTATTTGGCAAACCCGGCTTGCGTGGGTATTTTTTAGGTGTTGCTTTTATTTTATCAAATACGTAGAGTGAACGCTCACTTTCCTCTACCGGTAAATGAAAGGCAAACTCTTCTTTCAATGATGCACCTAGAGTTGCAATAGCTTTTTTCGCGTCTTTTAATTCTTCTGAACCTGCTGCTGCTTTAAGCGCTACAAAATAACCACCTTGTTTAGCAAGAGGTAGGCATAGCTCCGAAAGTACTGACAGACGGGCTACTGCACGTGCTGTTACAACATCAAATTGTTCGCGGTATTTACTATTTTGACCAAAATCCTCTGCGCGGGAGTGAACGAATGATACATTCTCTAATCCTAGCTCCTCGCTTAAGTGATTTAAAAATGTAATACGCTTATTTAATGAATCCACAATTGTAATGTGTAAGTGTGGGAAACAAATTTTAATTGGTAAGCTTGGGAAGCCCGCACCTGCTCCAACATCACATACAGTTGTTACTTGTGTGAAATCAAAATAAAATGACGCGCTAATCGAATCATAGAAGTGCTTTAAGTATACTCCTTCTAAATCAGTAATTGCAGTTAAATTCATTTTTTCATTCCACTCAACTAATAACTCAAAATATTTATTAAACTGTGCAATTTGAGTATCTGTTAACTCAATTCCTTTTTCTTTTAACGCTTCGATAAATTGTTGTTCGTTCATTTTGAAATCTCCTTGTATTAAAAATGAACGAGCGCCCGAAAAGGACGCCCATTGTTATTTATTAATTTTTATTTACACGTGCAATTTTTCCTTGCTCTATATATACAAGTAAAATTGAAATATCTGCTGGGTTTACACCAGAAATACGTGAAGCTTGCGCAATCGATAATGGACGTACATCATTTAGCTTCATGCGCGCTTCTGTTGCGATCCCCGAAATGGCATCATAATCAATGTTTTCTGGGATTTTCTTATCTTCCATTTTACGTAGTTTTTCAACTTGCTGTAAGGCCTTTTGAATATAACCTTCGTATTTTAATTGGATTTCAATTTGCTCTTTTACTTCTTCTGACAATTCGATTTCAGATGGTATTAGTGACGCGACTAAGTCATAATGCATTTCTGTACGTTTTAGTAAATCCGCACCGCGAATGCCGTCTTTTAGCTCTGTTCCACCAACTGAACGAATAAGCGCTTGTGTTGTTTCATTTGGTTTGATAATCGTTTCACGCAGACGTGCAATTTCATTGTCAATTTGCTCTTTTTTCGTTAAAAATTTTGCATAGCGCTCTTCTGAAATCATACCCGCTTTGTAGCCGATTTCTGTTAAGCGTAAGTCCGCATTATCATGACGAAGAAGCAGGCGGTATTCCGCACGAGACGTTAACAGGCGGTACGGTTCATTTGTTCCCTTTGTTACTAAGTCATCGATTAATACACCCATATAACCTTCAGAACGGCTTAAAATGATTTCATCGCGTCCTAATACTTTAGCTGCAGCGTTCATGCCGGCAAGTAACCCTTGGCCCGCTGCTTCCTCATAACCAGATGTCCCATTTATTTGACCCGCTGTGTACATACCTTTAATTTTTTTCGTTTCTAATGTTGGCCATAGCTGCGTTGGTACGATTGAATCATACTCAATGGCGTATCCAGCACGCATCATTTCCGCATTCTCTAAACCAGGAACGGATGCCAGCATTTGCTTTTGGACATGCTCAGGTAAGCTTGTTGACAAGCCTTGTACGTATACTTCGCGCGTATTACGTCCTTCTGGCTCTAAGAAAATTTGGTGACGTGGTTTGTCATTGAAACGTACTACCTTATCTTCAATTGATGGGCAGTAACGTGGACCTGTTCCTTTAATCATCCCTGAATACATCGGTGATAAGTGCAGGTTATCCTCAATAATTTTGTGTGTTTTTTCGCTTGTATATGTTAACCAACATGGTAGCTGATCCGTTATAAATTCGGTTGTTTCAAAGCTGAATGCTCGTGGTACTTCATCACCTGGTTGAATTTCTGTTTTTGAGTAATCAATTGTACGGTTATTCACACGAGGTGGTGTTCCCGTTTTAAAACGTACTAAATCAAAACCAAGTTCTTTTAAGTTATCCGCTAATTTAATTGACGGTTGCTGATTATTTGGACCACTTGAATATTTTAGACCGCCAAGAATAATTTCTCCACGCAGGAATGTACCTGTCGTAATAATAACCGCTTTAGCAAAATACTTTGCGCCTACTTGCGTAATCACGCCGCGCACTTCACCATCTTCAATAATTAATTCATCTACCATTGCTTGATGCATTTGAAGATTCGGCTCTTCTTCTAATAAACATTTCATTGCGTGTTGGTATTCGAATTTATCTGCTTGTGCACGTAATGCGCGTACAGCTGGCCCTTTACCTGTGTTTAACATACGCATTTGGATATGTGTTTTATCAATAATCTTCCCCATAGCGCCACCAAGTGCGTCGATTTCACGAACGACGATCCCTTTAGCTGGCCCCCCTACTGAAGGATTACATGGCATAAATGCCACCATATCTAAGTTAATTGTAAGCATGAGTGTTTTTGCACCCATTTTTGCTGCGGCATATGCTGCTTCAACGCCAGCATGTCCTGCGCCGACGACGATGACATCGAATGTGCCTGCCTCATATTGTGTTGACATGCTCCTCTTCCTTTCTTTTTTTAAGTTATTATAAATTTTAATATTGTTTTTTTACGCGATTTGTCTCAATCGGATAAATTGAGGTACAACTTATTTGAGATTAAGCGACATTGGCACTTATTTAAGGATAAGTTGTATCTTAAATTTGCCTTTTTTAAAATCTTTCAAAAAAAAAATTGCATTTCAAAAAAGCCTTTTTACTAAAACTCGTCTTATAAATTTGGCTGCATTTCAAAAAATTAGTCTACGTTGATGGCATCCTTGCGACTACGTTTAACAGATCAACATTGATAAAACCACAACGTCCTGTAGCGCAGTAAAAATCTTTAATTTTGACTCTGCCTATTTCCCTAAACAAAACTGCGAGAATAACTGATTAATTAAGCTCTCCTGCACAGTATCACCAATTATTTCACCAAGTAATTCCCATGTACGAGTGACATCAATTTGCACCATATCAACGGGTACACCAGCTTCTGCTGCTTGCAGTGCATCTTCAATTGTTGCATGTGCCTGATGTAATAATGCAATATGACGTGCATTTGATACATACGTCAGATCACCTGCTTCAATTTGACCTTCAAAGAATAGGTTCGCAATCGCTTCTTCAAGCTCCATTACGCCTTCTTCTTTTAGTAGCGATGTTGTAACAACACGACGATTTCCAGCAAGCTGCTGAACGCGCGCTAGATCTATTTTTTGTTCAATATCTGTTTTATTCACAACGACGATATAGTCCATCTTCTCGATTGTTTCGAATAGACGCTCATCCTCAACAGATAATTCTTCTCCGTAATTTAATACGAGTAAAATTAAATCTGCATCTTTTAAAGCTTCGCGTGAACGTTCTACACCAATACGCTCAACAATATCTTCTGTTTCACGAATTCCCGCTGTATCTACTAAACGTAATGGAACGCCTCGCACGTTTACGTATTCTTCTATAATATCACGAGTTGTACCGGCAATATCCGTTACAATTGCTTTATTTTCATGTACTAAACTGTTAAGTAATGAAGATTTGCCCACGTTTGGACGACCTAAAATAACTGTAGATAGCCCTTCACGCAAAATTTTCCCTTGTGATGACGTTTGCAGAAGTTTAATTATCTCCTCACGTACCCATGTACATTTTTCAAGTAATACAGGAACAGTCATTTCTTCCACATCGTCATATTCTGGGTAATCAATATTTACTTCGACTTGAGCTAATGTTTCAAGTAACGCTTGACGTAGTGAGCCGATTAAACGTGATAGCTTCCCGTCCATTTGCCCAAGTGCGACATTCATAGCGCGGTCTGTTTTCGCACGGATTAAATCCATGACAGCTTCTGCTTGTGATAAATCTATTCGGCCATTAAGGAAAGCACGTTTCGTAAATTCACCTGGCTCCGCTAGACGTGCACCTGAACGTAATACTAATTGTAATACCCGGTTCACTGACACTAAACCACCATGACAGTTGATCTCGATAACATCTTCACGTGTGAATGTTTTCGGACCACGCATGAATGATAACATTACTTCCTCTACTATTTCTTCTGTTTTTGGGTCCACTAAATGCCCGTAATGGATTGTATGTGTTGGCACCTCTGTTAAACGTTTGCCATTTGGCGACTTAAATATTTTATCTGCAATGGCCACTGCCTCATCCCCACTTAAACGAACGATGGCAATAGCTCCTTCTCCCATTGGTGTGGATATCGCAGCAATTGTATCAAATTCCATGTGTACCCTCCTAATTCAGTATTATCCACATGTGTATAACTCTTTACCGAACTGTGTTCACTAACAATTTAGACTACCATATTTTCAACAAAATCTAAAGCAATGCAGTTCGCGCTGACACTGCATATTTTTATTAAAGAAATCCCTTTTATTAGAAAAACACAACTCGCCTATAATGAGGGCACTGAAAAAGTTGATTTCTACTGAAACTACTAATAGGTATTTGCTAAATAGTGATAGGTAATTGGTGCTCTGGCACTCGCTTTCCGCGGGAGTCTCGCACCGCCGCACCAATGCTTTTTCGAATAAAATAAAGCAGAAGCATAAAAATACTATTAAAAAAACTGTTTCGGGGTTTTTCAATGCCTTTCCTAAAATAGGGGAGTCGATGTTCTTCCT
Source organism: Solibacillus sp. FSL H8-0538 (assembly GCF_038003525.1). Taxonomy (NCBI): domain Bacteria; kingdom Bacillati; phylum Bacillota; class Bacilli; order Caryophanales; family Caryophanaceae; genus Solibacillus; species Solibacillus sp. FSL H8-0538. The sequence goes on from NZ_JBBOPI010000001.1 coordinate 3,738,105, forward strand.
TATACGGATGGGAAAGTAACGCGTTCTTATCCACAAATAAAAAGAAAACGACCTATTCCTTTAGCGGATAGGTCGTTAACATATAAAGTTATTCAATTGTTCGTATGACCATTTCCTTACTTAGCTCGCCTATTTTACTGGCTCAATCACTAAATAACGATTAGGTTCTACACCTTCTGAATACGTTTCGATATCTAAACGATTCGCTAAGGCGTTATGAATAATTTTTCGTTCGTAGGATGCCATTGCTTCAAAAGCTACTTTTTTACGTGAACGAATTGCTTTATCTGCCATACGCTCTGCTAACTGCTCCAGGGCAACTTGGCGACGCTCACGATAGTCTTCTACATCCAGCTTCACAAGCATGAAGGACTTTGCACTCTTATTCAGAACAAGTTGTGTTAATTGCTGAAGCGCATTTAATGTCTGCCCACGTTTCCCAATAAGTAACGCTGCTTTTTCACTTTCAAGTCTAAATGAAATGTATTTGCCTTCATTTTTTTGTTCAATGTGTAAATCTGTAATGCCCATTTCCGTCGCAATGCTTGTTAAATAAGCTTTTGCAGCTTCAACTGGATCTTCTTGCTGTTCTTCTTGGTGAATTGGTTGATCTTCATTTGCATGAACTGGCTCTTCCCCGAAAGATTCATCGACTTCAAGAGCTGCTACAGCACCTTTCTCAGATGGCTGCTCCGCTTCTTGGGCGATTATTACTTCTTCATTCACTTCTGGTTGAACACTTTCTTTTACAGTTACTCGCACTTTAGCAGGACGAGAACCAAAACCTAAAAATCCTTTTTTACCTTCTTGTAAAACTTCAACATCTACTTGCTCACGGGTATGGCCAAGATTTTGTAACGCTAATGAGATCGCTTCTTTAACTGTTGCGCCTATTTGCGTAGTTTGTTTCACTTTTTCGCTCCTCCTGTAGTAGTAGCTTCTGTTTTGTTTTTATTCCAAGGTTTGTAAATAGCAAGGTTTTGAATTACTGATATGATATTTCCGACAACCCAATATAATGAAAGTGCGGCTGGTAATACGATACCGAAACCAATGATCATGAAGGGCATAATGTACATCATGATTTTCATTTGTGGATTATCAACTGCTGGACCTGTACGTAATACGACAAACTGGATTAAACCAGCTAATACAGCTAATACAATACTCGGTTCAGCTAATGGGAATACTAAAAATGTACCTAAATCAAAAGCAGAAGTATTGTTCATACGGCTGATTGCATGGTAGAAGCCAATTAAAATCGGCATTTGAACCAAAACAGGTAAACATCCAGCTAATGGATTTACGCCTGATGAAGACATTAAGGCCATCATCTCTTGTTGATACTTCTGCTGTGTTACTGCATCTTTAGAGCTGTATTTTGCTTGTAGCTCTTTCATTTGGGGCTGAACTTCTTGCATTTTTTTTGAGCTTTTAATTTGCTTAATCGTTAAAGGTAAAATACATAAACGGATAATAATCGTTACCACGATAATACCAAATGCATACGTACCTAAAAGCTCTGCGAAATATTTGATGACTGATACTAACGGCCAAACAATGAACTCATTCCAAAAGCCTTCACTTTCAGATGAAATTGGCTGATCAAATTCTGTACACCCAGACAGCAGCAGCACTACTGATACTAGTGACAAAATAATCCAAAGTCTTTTCTTCAACCTTCTTCCTCCTAGAGCAACTATTCAGTTTTATTATGAAAATAGTTTACCATGTGTAGACGCCTACACTCTAGTAAATATTTCGGTTTTTCGCCTTCTTACACATCGAATTTGCTATTTCAAGACAGTTTTTACTTCTTCTTCAAAACTTTTGCAATTTTTAAGACATGTTCTAAACTTTTTTTCGTTTCATGAAAATCTAATTTGGCCGCCTGATTTCTGGCGATAATAACATAGTCCATATCTGGTCTTACTTCATCTTTTAACTCCAGAAAGACTTGGCGAAGATAACGCTTCACTTGAACTCGCGTTACAGCATTGCCGACTTTCTTACTCACTGATAAGCCAATGCGAAACTCCAATTGTTGATCTTTTTTCATACAATACACAACAAATTGGCGATTCGCAAAAGACTTACCTTTCTTAAACACCTTTTGAAAATCTTCATTCTTTTTAATACGTTGGCGTTTATTCATGATCCATTCACCTGCTCCATCTAATCATTGGTACCTCTTTTTCCGCTCTTAACGAAAATTAAAGAAAAAAAAGACCACTGATGTGGCTCAGTGGACTTATGCTGATAATACTTTTCTTCCTTTACGACGACGAGCAGCTAATACGCGACGGCCGTTTTTTGTGCTCATGCGAGCGCGGAATCCGTGTACTTTACTGTGTTTACGTTTTTTAGGTTGGTACGTACGTTTCATTTATATTACACCTCCTGAATTCGAGTGTTCTTATATCTATTACTACATACAGACCTGCATATTATATATAGAAAACAGCTAATTTGTCAACGCATAAAATTAAATTCTGTATTTCTACTGTTTTTTCTGCTCTCTAAACCTTCTCTCAAGTTATCCACACTCTTTGAATAATCCCCGGAAATAATATGTGGACAAACTTTTCTCACAAAAAAATATCCACAAGTGTTATCTACAACTTTTTCACAAACTAAGAGGCTGTGGACAACTCGAGCGTGGATAACAAATTATATTGTGGATAAGTCACTTTAAGTATTGAAATAACTGATTTTATTTGTTACGATAAATGTGTTTTCCCCTGTGGAATTCTTTTTCGGGAAATATATTATCCACAGTTGTTAATAATCTGTGGATAAACTTTTACGTGGTCACTGGATATAATTTATCCACAAGCTGTGGTTATGTGTATGGTATACTAATTCCTTCAGTAAAAATAGATTAAACGCATTATTTTTCGTTAACCATATAGAGATTCATCAATGAAAGGAAGAAAACGC